>CAIUZV010000210.1 GCA_903903735.1 uncultured beta proteobacterium
ACCCCGGGGAGCTCGCAGCCGAAAGGCATGAGCGTTTGAACCCGTAAGGAGCAAAGCATGGCGAAGAAAATCGTCGGCTTCATCAAGCTGCAAGTGCCAGCTGGTAAGGCCAACCCATCACCACCGATCGGCCCAGCGCTCGGTCAGCGTGGCTTGAACATCATGGAATTCTGCAAGGCGTTTAACGCCAAGACACAAGGCCTTGAGCCTGGTCTGCCCATTCCTGTCGTAATCACAGCCTTTGCCGACAAGAGCTTCACTTTCATCATGAAGACGCCTCCAGCGTCGATCCTGATCAAGAAAGCAGCGGGCATTCAGAAAGGCTCACCACGCCCACACACCGACAAAGTCGGTAAGTTGACGCGTGCTCAAGCCGAAGAAATCGCCAAAGCCAAAGCGCCTGACCTGACGGCAGCCGATTTGGATGCAGCGGTGCGCACCATTGCAGGTAGCGCGCGCAGCATGGGCATCACGGTGGAGGGTCTCTAATCATGGCAAAAGCATCTAAACGCATGGCCGCTGTCGCTCAAAAAATTGATCGCGCCAAGCTTTATCCAGTCACCGAAGCAATCACTCTTGTTAAAGAGTGTGCAACGGCTAAGTTTGATGAGTCGATCGACATCGCTGTTCAGCTCGGCATCGACCCAAAGAAATCAGACCAATTGGTTCGCGGATCAGTTGTGTTGCCTGCCGGCACCGGCAAAACAGTTCGCGTTGCTGTCTTTGCACAAGGCGACAAGGCCGAGCAAGCTAAAGCTGCTGGTGCAGATATCGTCGGTATGGACGATTTAGCCGAGCAAATTAAAGCGGGCGTGTTCAATTTTGACGTCGTGATCGCTTCGCCCGACACGATGCGTATCGTCGGTACCCTGGGTCAGATTCTCGGCCCACGCGGTTTGATGCCTAACCCCAAAGTGGGCACGGTGACTCCCGACGTCGCACAAGCAGTAAAAAATGCGAAGGCCGGTCAGGTGCAGTACCGCACAGACAAGGCAGGTATCGTGCACGCCACGATCGGTCGCGCTTCGTTCGCTGTTGATCAGCTCCAGACAAACCTGGCTGCATTGGTCGACGCGCTGAACAAAGCACGTCCTTCGGCATCAAAAGGTATCTATCTCCGCAAGCTGGCTGTGTCATCCACAATGGGTGGCGGAGCGCGCGTGGAAGTAGCATCGCTGACGGCGACTCAACAGTAATCGTCAGCAAGTAAAAGACTTTGGGCTGCGCCCGGACTTGTCCGGGTGTTGCTGTCAAAGACCGCTGGAGCCCAGTTCGTCGCAAAAGAATCCTCTTTTGCACAGAACGAAGCTTAATCCCAGGATGTTTCTGGATCCAGCGCAGACGGCGTCCACGGAAGATTTCTTTTTAAGAACTCGACCAGGTTCGCCGCATTCGGTTGATGCAACGGGAATTTTTCCCAGCGCATCTTTTGATGGAGTGTTCAAACCGTGAGTCTCAATCGTCAAGAGAAGGCGATCGTAATCGAGGAAGTCACGACGCAAGTCGCGAAAGCCCAATCGATTGTGGTTGCAGAGTACCGTGGTCTGGACGTCGCCTCTGTCACCGTACTGCGCAAAAAAGCGCGTGAGTCGGGCGTGTATCTTCGAGTCCTCAAAAACTCGTTGGCACGTCGAGCAGTTGCAGGCACGCCTTTCGAGGCATTGTCTTCAAAGCTCGCTGGTCCGCTAATCTATGGCATTAGCGCCGACCCAGTCAACGCCGCAAAAGTGCTCGCTGCATTTGCGAAAGACAACGAGAAGCTAGTCATCAAGGCTGGGGCATTGCCCAACAGCGTACTTGATGTCAATGGTGTGAAGGCCTTGGCCACCATGCCGTCACGCGAAGAGTTGCTTTCCAAATTGTTGGGCACGATGCAGGCACCGATCGCGCAATTTGTTCGTACCCTCAACGAAGTTCCAACTAAGTTCGTGCGCGGCCTCGCAGCCGTTCGCGATCAAAAACAATCCGCGTAAGCGGGTTGTAGAAACCTCATTGAAAGACACGCGATACCAACCCCTGGCAAATTATTTAATCTGGAGTTCTACAAATGGCTACTAAAGCTGAAATCCTCGACGCAATCTCTGGCATGACTGTGCTTGAGCTGTCCGAGCTGATCAAAGAAATGGAAGAAAAATTCGGCGTGTCGGCTGCTGCCGCTGCTGTCGCTGTTGCAGCACCTGCTGCTGGTGGCGGTGCTGCTGCTGCTGAAGAGCAAACCGAATTCAACGTCATCTTGACCGAAGCCGGCGCAAACAAAGTTAGCGTCATTAAGGCTGTTCGCGAGATCACTGGTCTTGGCTTGAAAGAAGCTAAAGATCTGGTTGACGGTGCACCAAAGGCTGTTAAAGAAGGCGTTGCTAAAGCTGATGCTGAAGCTGCTAAGAAGAAGCTTGAAGAAGCTGGCGCTAAGGCTGAATTGAAGTAAGCCTGTCAGCATTCGCCCGGGACTGCGATTCGCGCTCCCGGGCGTTTGCGTCTTCAGAAAACCCTTCTTACGTTAACGCTAGTCGTGTTTTCTGAAGTCGTTTTGTAGTACCTGAAGTTCCTGAAGTCATACCCTGTGGCCGTGGTTGACGGCCTATGTAACCTCGAGTCGGAGTGCTCATGCCTTACTCGTTTACCGAAAAAAA
>CAIUZV010000211.1 GCA_903903735.1 uncultured beta proteobacterium
AAGGGAACAAGTAAAAATGGCTAAGCAACATGTATCGACAGTAATTAATGGTGATCCCGTTGAGTTTCTATGTGAAGCAAACAAGTCGTTGCTGGATGTACTGCGCAACGATTTAGGGATGACGGGAACCAAAGAAGGTTGCGGCACGGGCGACTGTGGCGCATGCAGCGTTACGCTAGATGGTCGTTTGGTTTGTTCATGTCTTGTGCTCGGCGTTGAGGCCGAAGGCAAAACCGTACAAACAATCGAAGGCATGGCCAACGGCGAACACCTTCACGTGCTACAGCGTAAGTTTCTTGAGCATGCTGCCCTCCAGTGCGGTATTTGCACACCTGGATTCTTGGTAGCCGCCCGCTCGTTACTCGAGCGCAATCCTGACCCAACCGAAGAAGAGGTACGCTTTTGGTTGGCCGGTAACCTGTGCCGTTGCACCGGCTACAACAAAATCATCGAAGCCGTGCTCGATGCAGCACGTGAAATGCGGGGAGCCTGATTATGTTGACCAACACAAAGAACACCCATCAAACACTGAAAACTGTCGGGACAAGTCCAGTTCGTCCAGATGGTGTGCCAAAAGTTACTGGCTTGGCGCAGTACGGTGCTGATTATTCCTTGCCAGGTATGTTGTGGGCAAAAGTGCTGCGCTCACCGCATGCGCACGCTCGGATTCGTTCGATCAATACTGCCAAGGCGCTTGCCCTGCCAGGTGTGAAGGCAATTATTACCGCCGCAGATTTGCCAAACCAGCCTTTTGATTACGTAGGTCCTGAGCGTGTTGCCTTGAACTACTGGCACATGACGCGCAATATCTTGGCGCGTGAAAAGGCCTTGTACGAAGGACATGCGATTGCCGCAGTGGCAGCCACCACGGCTGCGATTGCAGATCAGGCAGTGCGTCTGATCGAAGTGGATTTTGAAGTGCTGCCTCACGTCATTGATGTCGATGAAGCAATGAAGCCTGATGCGCCTTTGCTTTTCGAGGATATGATCCCCCGCGGTTTTGATCCTGCTCCAACTAAGCCTTCGAATATTTCCAAGCGTTTGGAATTCAAGATTGGTGATCTCGAGGCGGGCTTTGCATCTGCTGATGAAGTCGTTGAGATGAGCTTCAAAACAGCTGCTGTGCATCAAGGCTATATCGAGCCGCATTCGTGTTTGGCACGTTACGGCGCTGATGGTCAGTGCGAGCTGTGGTCTTCAAGTCAGGGGCACTTTGTGGTGCGTGCGTACACGGCGAAGTTGCTAGGCATTGAGATTGGTAACCTACTCGTGCACCCAGCAGAAATTGGTGGTGGCTTCGGCGGCAAAACTGTCGTCTACGTCGAGCCTCTTGCCTTGGCGCTCGCACGTAAGTCTGGTCACCCCGTCAAGCTGATGATGTCCCGTGAAGATACCTTTAAAGCGACGGGTCCAACCTCTGGCGCATCGATGACAGTCAAGATCGGTGTCAAGAAAGACGGCACCATTGTCGCTGCGGACGGGTTGTTTAAGTTCCAGGCGGGTGCGTTCCCAGGCTCACCTGTGATGAATGCAACGATGTGTGCATTTGCCCCGTACATTATTCCAAACGCGCGCGCCATTGGCTTTGACGTCGTGTCGAATCGTCCCAAGTCTGCTGCGTATCGCGCACCAGGTTCGCCGATTTCAGCTTTCGCTGTTGAAAGCGTGCTTGATATCTTGGCAAAGAAAATTGGAATGGATCCGCTGAAGTTGCGTCTTAAGAACGCGGTGAAAGCTGGTTCGCCAACGATTTGGGGTCCAAAACATTCGCACGACGGCTACGCCGAAACGATTCAGGCACTGCTGGATCATCCCGAGTACAACAAGCCGCTGGGTAAGAACCAAGGGCGTGGTGTTGCCTCGGGCTTCTGGTTTAACGGTGGTGGCGAATCGACTGCTTCCGTCCATATTAACGAAGATGGTACGGTGGTCATCGCAACGGGCAGTATGGACGTGGGCGGTTCACGTGCATCGATGGCGTTGATGGCAGCGGAAACCTTGGGTATCCCGTATGAGAGCGTGCGCTCGACCGTCGCTGACACAGCTTCGATTGGCTATAACCACGTGACAGGCGGTTCGCGCGTGACCTATGCGACCGGTATGGTCGTTGTGGAAGCCTGCAACAAGATCATTGAAGAGTTGCGTTTGCGTGCCTCGTTGATGTGGGATGTTGATGTCAAAGGCGTGATTTGGGAGGATGGCTATGCCAAGCCTGCCGATAAGAGCGTTGGCACGTTTGAACCCTTGTCTCTTAAAGCGATCGCTGCAAAGCGCGCTGTGACAGGTGGTCCGATTGGCGTGGAGTCTTCAATTAACGCGGGTGGACAAGCTCCTGGTTTCTCCACGCAGTTTTGCGATGTAGAAGTAGATCCAGAAACAGGCGCTGTGAAGATCTTGCGTTTTGTGGCTGCGCAAGACGTTGGTCGTGCGATTCATCCAAAGTACTGTGAAGGCCAGATTCAAGGTGGCGTCGTGCAGGGCATTGGTTGGGCGCTGAACGAGGAATACATCTATGACAAGCAGGGACGTTTGTCCAATGCTGGTTTCTTGGATTACCGTATTCCTGTCGCCTCTGATTTACCAATGATCGAAGCCATCTTGGTCGAAGTCCCGAACCCTAATCATCCGTTTGGTGTGAAAGGCGTGGGAGAGGCAAACATCGTTCCCCCTATGGCTGCCGTCGCTAACGCAATTGAGCGTGCGACAGGTACACGGATGATGGAATTACCGATGTCACCTCCACGCGTGCTTGCTGCGATTGATGCAGGGCGCGGTTAATACTGCTTTGCCGCAAGTCGTCCGGGTCATGTTGACCGGCGGCTTCAGCAGGCGGTACACGAATGGCGTGAGGGAGTTCGAGATCCAAGC
>CAIUZV010000212.1 GCA_903903735.1 uncultured beta proteobacterium
ACTGCTGATTAATGACAAGGTGATGAGATAGCCAACAGTCATTTCATCCGTCAGCAGTAACGTCAGCATCAGCACGGCAATCGCACCGCTTACGAGCGATGCCAGAATCAACAATTTGTGTCGGTTCATTCGGTCTGCCGCGACCCCCATGACCGGGGCAAATACATAGCCGGCCATCTTGCAGCCCGACACAATGCCCACCATCAAAGCAGAGTTAGTGAGCTCTAGTGTCAGCCATCCCACGACGACCAGGTCAGCCCAACGTGCCGTAGACGAGAGCAGGGTAGCTGTCCAGAGCATACGAAAGCCAGGATGGCGCAGAGCACTCGCTTGTTTGATTTCAGTCCAGCGGCTCGTCATGTCTTGGCTCGTGTTGGGGGGAAGAAGGCGTTGCGAAGTAGCGGCGCTAGGTAAAACCTGAGACGATACAGCGAACGGGTGGCACTACGGCGATATCCAAGCTAAGACTTCTTAGAAAGACTTAGTTTTATGATTGTGCTTGTGATCTGTACGCCATTCGTTTAGGATCAAAAAAAACAAAATACACTAAATTCTAAAGGAGACTTAACGTGTCGAAGAACGAACAGGTATCTCGAGCATTCTCTACTCTGCTTCAGTCTAGCGAGAAGCGAAAAACTATTTTGACGCTATCGAGCTTAGCCGCCATCTCCGCCATTCCAGGTTTGGCGTTCGCGAATCAAAAAGTTCGTATAGGACTCGCGACCAAGACGTGGTGGCCGAGTGTAATTTGTGAGACCGCTGAAGCGCAGGGACTATTTAAGAAAATGGGGTTGGCTGCAGAGCTCACTGTATATCGTAGTGGCGGAGAGGCCGTTGAGGCGTTGGCAGCCGGCGCGGCCGACATGATTCCTGGACTGATTTCTCAAGTAGGAACCGCTAGGAAAAAAGGCGTTCCTTTTCGTATGGTGTCCTTAGCGGCAACGGCAAACACAGGCTGGAAATTGCTGGTGCGTACTGACTCAAAGATTACGAATATCAAAGAATTGGCTGGAAAAAAAGTTGGAATTACTGCTGCGGGATCTCTGTCGGATTTGCTAGCGCTTTGGACGAAAGCGAACCAGAAGATTGATTTTACGAACGTACCTCTAGGCGGAGGCGGCTTAGTGCCCAACCTACTATCTGGAAACGTCGATGCGGCTGTTGTGTATCCGCCGCTTAGCTTCCAGGTATTGCAGAACAAGCAGGCAAAGTCGTTGATGGATTACTCCACGGCCATTCCCTCGCATCTGGCAACGGGTTGGGTGACCACGGATAAGTTCATAGAGTCGAGGGCTGAAACGTTGAAGGCGAGCTTAGCGGCGATCTATGGTTCTGTCAGGTTTATGCAAGACAATCCAGACAGAGCGATGAAGATCGTCGCAGATGTGAATAATATTGCACCCGCTGTGGCCAAAGAGGAGTTTGAAGAGACCTATATGCGACTCTCCAGAAATGGGGTGTTCACAGCTGAGCAGGTCAAGCTTGCCATGGAGCTTGCAGTGATCGGTGGCTTTAAAGATTTAGCGCCGCAAGCTGAAATCACAACGGATAAATTTGTGCCAATTGCTTAAGGTTTAGGATAAAAAAACTTAGCTAGGATTTGCACAAACGCGATGCCGGTGCTCCAGTCATGATTAGATCTATCTTTCGTAGCTTGATGATTTGGTCGATTTCTGGAGCGACCTTTTTGTTTGTATGGCAATTACTGTTATCGAACCAATGGGTCAATCCTGATCTGGTCCCAAGCGTGGGGGGCGTGCTCAGTTCTGCCGAAAAAATCTTAACGAGTGCGGTTTTTCACAAGCATCTCTACGCTACGCTTGAGCATCTTGCATTAGGATTTTTTATTGCCGTCCCTGCCGGGGTGACGATTGGCATCTTAATTGCCGAGAGCCGGTACTGGGGGCAAGTGTTCAAGCCCATCATTTACTTGGTTTTTTCAATACCCAAAACTGTTTTTTTGCCAATGTTTATCTTGGCATTCGGGATTGGGTTGTTCCAAAAAGTAGCGTTTGGCATTTTTTCGACAATCTTTATTATTTTGATTTGTACCTTTGCTGCGGTCGATTCCGTCAAGTCTGAGCATTTGAAAGTTGCTCGTGTGTTCGGTGCCAGTCGACTGCAGATTGCTTTGCGTGTCTATCTACCATCGATGGCGCCCATCTTGCTGGAGGCAGTTCGATTGGGAATGATCTTTAATGTGACCGGAATTATTTTGGCTGAAATGTATGCGTCGAAGGTAGGCCTTGGGCAGATGATTGCCAACTGGGGCGAGAACTTTATGCTCAAAGAACTCGGCGCTGGAATCCTAATAATTTCTGTCGCAACGATTCTTTTTAATGAAACCATTCAATGGTTTGAAATGAAGTTTGAACACTGGCGCGAATAAATAATGCAAAGTACTGACCCAATGGTTCGGATTTCGAACCTGAGCCATACATATCAGTCTCGCGATGGGTTGGTTCCAGCGCTCGTTGATATCAATATAGAGATTCAAGCAGGACGCTTTGTAGTGATTGTTGGGCCGAGTGGTTGCGGGAAATCTTCGTTGCTAATGATGATGGCGGGTTTGCTTGCGCCGACTCAAGGAACAATATTGTGCAGCGGACATCCCATGACTTCGCCCAACCCGGATATTGCGGGCGTCGTGTTTCAAGAAGCGAGCCTCTATCCATGGTTGACCGCGCTCGAAAATGTTGAATTCCCACTTTCGTTAAAACACGTTGCAAAAAAAGTTCGAAAAGAACGAGCTCAAGAACTTTTGTCGCTCGTCGGTTTGCAGGGATTCGAAGATCGCTATCCGCATGAGCTTTCTGGCGGGATGAAGCAGCGTGTGTCGATTGCGCGAGGCCTCGTCCAAGATCCCCCGCTACTGATGATGGACGAGCCGTTTGCCGCGCTTGATGAGCAAACACGCATCACGATGGGCGATGAACTGTTGTTGATTTGGGAGAAAACCAAAAAGACGGTTGTGTTTGTGACGCATAGTTTGACAGAGGCTGCCTATCTTGCTGACGAAATCATTGTGATGTCTGCGCGCCCAGGCAGAATAATTGATCGAATTGAAGTTGATCTACCACGACCCCGTAAATATGAAATGATGTCTACTGTACGCTTTGCCCAGCTAAGAGAACGCATTTGGAATCAAATCAAACACTAGGCATCTGTTTATGTTCCGTAGTCGCGAGTTGTGAGTGGTCAATTTATGAGCGCTGTTAACCAAAATAGGCTTTCTCCGCGTACGACTCGCTTGCTGTTTGTCGTGATTTTGCTCCTATGCTGGGAGTTGCTGCCGCGATTCGGATACATACCGACGCTATTTCTTCCTCCATTGAGTGATGCGCTGATGGCGTTGTGGGGATCGCTCAATGAATACCTGACGCATCTGTGGTTTTCCACGCAGGCCATCGGGTTAGCGATTTTGATCGCCTGTGGAGCCGGTATTAGTCTTGGGTTATTGCTGTCGACATCCAGAGCGTTGGTCGGTATTGCGCAGCAGCTTGCGTCAAGTGGGTACGCGGTACCGATTGTGATCCTGTACCCGCTGTTTACGGCGTGGTTTGGTATAGGCATGCACTCTAAAGTAGCCTTTGCAAGTATTTATGGATTTTTCCCTTGCTTTCTTGGTACGTTAGCGGGTGTGAAGACGATTGATCGACACTACATTACGATTGCGCGTAGCTTGGGTGCTTCCCGTCGCCAGCTTATTTTTAGAGTCCTGCTACCTGCAGCCATTCCTACTATTCTCTCTGCGTTTCGGGTCGGTGGATCATTAGTCATTGTCGGGGTCGTCGTGGCAGAAATGCTGACCTCCGCTCAAGGCGTTGGCTATTTGATTACCCGTTATCGGGGTTCTCTAGACAGCGCGAAAGTATTCGCGGGTATTTTGATCGTCGTGGCGGTCGTTCTAATGTTCGATCAACTTATTCGCTATCTTGAGAGGCGGACTGGGTTTTGGAGATTGTCGACGCAATCATCAGAGAATGTAGGAGCTTGATTCGTTGAAAGGACGTCTGAAAGAAGACGAAGTGCCGAAGCCATAAAGATATTATTTACATTAAACCGAACGGATGACCGCAATGACGACACGTTTTTACTATGGACCAAAGACCTGCGCACTCGCCACCCACATCGTCTTGGAGTACGTTGGTGCAGATTATGAGGCGATCAAGTTAGATTTCCGTGAGAACCAACAAAGATCCAAAGAATACCTAGCGGTAAACCCGAAAGGTCGGGTGCCAGCCTTAGTGACTGACCGCGGGGTGATCACTGAGACTCCAGCGCTACTTCTGTATTTGGCACAAACCTACCCGCAAGCGAAGGTCGCACCTCTTGATGATCCGTTTGCACTCGCTGAAATGCAAGCCGCCAATAGCTGGTTTTGTTCAACGGTTCATGTCGCGCATGCACATGGCCCCCGCGGATCGCGTTGGTCCGATGACCCTGCTGCGTTGCAGTCGATGAAAGCCAAGGTGTCAAAAAATATGACTGACTGTTTTGATTGGATAGAAGAAGAATTGTTACGAGGTCCCTGGTTGATGGGCGCTAACTTTACTGTGGCAGATCCTTATCTATTTACGATGTCAAGTTGGCTCGCGACAGACGGCGTAGAGATGGCTAAGTTTCCGCGGGTGACTGAACATTACAAGCGTATGCTGGAGATGCCTGCCGTGCGTAAGGTGCTGCCTTTGCACGGTATGTAAAGTCGGTGTGGTTAAACAAACATTGAAGTGCAATGATGCATTCGGGAGACAACATGAATCGATTCATGCGCAATATACGCTTTGCCTTGCCACTGCTGTGTATTCCAGCAGTAGTGTTCGCTCAGCAGGGCTTTCCAACTAAGCCCATCACCTTTATCGTTTCCTATGCGGCGGGCGCAACCACGGATATCTCAGCGCGCGCCCTAGCCAAGGGGGCAGAAGAGATTTTAGGTGTACCGATCACGATTGAGAACAAGGGCGGAGCGGGTGGCACAGTTGCTGCCGGGCTGACCGCCTCTAAAAAGCCAGACGGCTACACGCTGTTGATCGGCTCGACCTCAACGCTGACGGTTCGGCCTAAAGTCTTGAAGGTGTCTTTCAAGCCTGAAGCGCTGACCATCATGTTGCAGTACAGCTATTTTCACAACGGGTCGGTGGTTGTGAACAGCAATAAGTCCTGGAAAACAATCCAAGAGTTTATTGACTACGCTAAAGCTAATCCGGGTATGTCCTACGGCACTGCAGGTTCTGGTGGAATTCCAACTGGCTCACAGCAACTAGGCGTCATTGCCTTGGAGAAGTGCAAAGGCTTGACGTTCAAGCACGTACCCACCAAGGGTGGAACAGAAGCCAATACCATGCTGATGGGCAACCACTTTGATTTCACTTCAGGTTCAGGGTCGCATAACCAGTTGCTCAAAGATGGTGTATTTCGACAACTTGTCCTGTTTCAGAACGAACGCGATGCAAATTTCCCAGACGCTCCAACCTTGAAAGAAATTGGTTGTCCTTGGGATAACCCGCCAAATAGCGGGATTGTGGTCATCGCACCGACAGGGATGCCAGATGACGTATTTAAAAAACTGGAAGAGACTTTCACAAAGGTGGTGCAGGGAAAGGAGTTTCAAAACATGCTGAAACAAAATTTCCTGCCGTATGACTTTAAGACCAGTAAACAAATGGCGGAGATTCGCCAAGAAGAAGTAATCTGGTATGACAAATACCTGAGGGAAATCGGACGCTTAAAGTAGTTACAAGTTAATCAATATCCGTATAGGAACACTCATGAATAAAATAATGTTGTGCATCGCGCTCATTGGATCAGCACTTGCTGGGGTCACAGCGCAGGCGCAGTCAACTGCTGAAGTCTTTCCGAACAAACCCATTCGGTTTGTTGTGCCTTTTCCACCAGGGGGTGGTAATGATATTTTGGCCCGTGCACTGGCCCCGAAGATGTCTGAGATCTTGGGACAGCAAGTTGTTGTGGATAACCGCGCGGGTGCAGGCGGTAACATTGGTGCGGACTTTGTCGCGAAGTCCACTCCAGATGGCTACACCATCGTGATTGCGTCTAATCAAGTGACGATGAATCCTTGGATCTACTCGAAGCTTCCCTTTGATATCGCCAAGGACTTCTCTCCCGTGGCTCAAATCGCTTCGGTACCAATGTTGCTGGCGATTCATCCAGATGTCCCTGCAAAAAATCTCGCAGAGTTCATTGCACTTGCGAAGACAAAGCCTGGTTCACTGAACTACAGTACGCCGGGCTTGGGCACGCCTCAACATATTGCGTTTGAGGTGTTTAATTTCGATGCGGGGATCAAGGTCACGCATGTTCCCTATAAAGGGACGACACCTTCGATCGTTGATTTGATCGGTGGTCAGGTGCAAGCCACGATCGGCACAATGGCGTCGCTTGAGCAACACGTCAAATCGGGAAGGGTACGTCCCATTGCAGTGTCTACCCCTAAGCGTTCGCCTGCGATGCCAGATACGCCAACCATCGCTGAGGGTGGGCTAACTGGCTACAACGTACCTTTATGGTATTCGGTGTTGGCACCCGCTAATACGCCCAAAGATGTTGTGGCAAAAATCTCAGCAGCGATTCGCGATGCGATGCAAGATCCACAAACCAAGGCGCAGTTGGTGCGCCAGGGCTTTGTTGAAAGCTACTTAGATCCACAGCAAATGACCGATCTGATTAAGCAAGATCTAGCGTATTGGCAACGTGCTATCGCAAATATCGGTCTTAAACTCGACTGAAGTAGGAATCACTATGTCTGAGCAGATGCCGTCGATTAATAAGGCATTGGAGGGCGTACGCGTCCTCGACTTTACGCAAATTGGTGCAGGTCCCTTAGCGGGCATGCAGATGGGTGATATGGGTGCCGAGGTCATTAAGATCGAAGCCCCGACTGGCGACATTGGCCGCAAACTTGGTCCGCCCTGGCAAAACGGTGAGTCGGTTGTTTCGATGTGCTTTAACCGTAATAAGCGATCCTTGATCGTTGATTTAAAAAAAGCAGAAGGCGCAGCATTGATCAAACAGCTCGCAACAAGCTCGCACGTCGTTCTGGAAAGTTTTAGACCCGGCGTCATGGAGCGCCTGGGCATTGGTTACGAAGCGCTGCGTACCGTGAATTCTAAAATTGTATTTGCATCGGTGTCCGCGTATGGGCAAACTGGCCCTTGGCGTGACAAGCCCGGTGTCGATGGGATCGTGCAAGCGGTATCTGGACTGATGAGCAATATCGGCGACGAAAATTCGCCACCGATGAAGGTCCTTGTCCCAGCCGTCGATATGGTCACAGGCTTTTTAACGACAAGCACGGTGATGGCTGCTCTGCGAATTGTGCAGACCACAGGCCTTGGGCAACATCTGGATATGTCGCTCTACAACAGCGCGATTATGTTCCAGCAATCTGCGCTCGCCTCCTATTTATCAAGTGGTGAAAAGCCAATTCGCATCGGCACGGCCGCACCATACTCGGCGCCCAATGAAGCCTACCCAACTAAAGATGGCTGGATCATGATCGCTGCCTATCACGATGATCGCTGGCCGGCGCTCTGCAAGTTACTCAATAAGCCAGAGTTGGCGACACATCCAGATTTTTCAACTATTCCTTTGCGCGTCGCGAATCGCAAAAAGTTGATGACCGAGTTAACCGTGCTGCTCGCATCAAAAACGTCAGCGCAGTGGCAAGAACTCATGGAAGCGCAGGATATTATCTGTGGCCCCATCGCTGATTACGATATGGTGATGGATTCGCCACAACTGAAGCACAATGGTGTGATCGTTGATACACCTAACTCCGTAGCAGGTAATGTGAAGATGCCTGGATTGGCAGTCGGCGACCGAGATGCTCAGTCGCGTGTGCGCTATGGGCCGCCCACGCTGGGTGAACATTCGTGCGAGGTGCTTGCTGAGTACGGCCTCAGTCAATCGCACATTGACACCTTGTTAGCAAGCGGTGTTGTGGTGCAAAGATAAATAGAAACGGGATGGTGGGGTAGCAGCATGAAATTTAAGGCGATTAGGCAGTATCTTGAAGACGGCAAGCGGGTGAGTCGCTTCGTTGATCAAGTGATCGATGATTTGGATCCGGGCGATGTAGTGATCAAGACGCAGTACGCCGCGGTGAACTACAAAGATGCGCGGGGAGTGATGGGCATCGGTAAGGTGATTGGTCGCTTCCCCTGCATCCCCGGGATTGAGATGGCGGGTGTCGTGACTGAGTCTGCGAGCCCAGCGTTTAAGGTGGGTGATGTTGTGACCGTGCAAGGTGGGCGCGACTTTGGCATGCGCCGAGATGGTGCCTACAGCGAATATGTGCGTGTACCTGCGGCATGGGTTGGCCGTGTGCCTGTTGGGACTGATCCATTTGATGTTGTGGCGATGGGGTTGGCTGCCTATACATCTGCTGTAGCGGTTGATGAAATCCTGCGACGCGTGAAGACGACAGACGGTCCCATCCTCGTCACGGGCGGCACGGGAGGCAGTTCCTCTTTTGCGATTGATATGCTGGCTGGTCTTGGCTATGAAGTCGTCGCAAGCACTGGTAAAAAATCCGAGGAAGAGTATTTAAAAGCAATCGGTGCGGCCCGCGTAATTGGTCGAGACGAAATTGCCGGAGGCGATAAGCCGCTTGAGGAGCAGCGTTGGGCGGGTGCCGTCGATGCGGTCGGAGGCGCACCGCTTGACGCGGTACTGCGCTCGGCTAAAAAGCACGCGGTTATTTGTGCATTCGGAAACGCTGCGAGTGAGACGTTGATCACTTCAATATATCCGTTTATTTTGCGCTCTGTGTCGTTAGTTGGGATCAATGGAAATCATCCCGTTCCTGAACGCGGTGAGATTTGGGCGCGCATGGCAAAGGGGGGTGATTTACATCCCCAGCATTTGCATCAAATTGCGTATCCAATCAAATTTGAAAACCTGCTTGAACATTGTGCAAAAGTGATGCAAGCGGGCATTCGCGGTCGGGCGGTCGTGACGTTTTGACTGAACCGATAGACTTAGCGCGCTATATCAAACCAGGCGACGCACTGGTCTGGACGCAAACGACTGCCGAGCCGCTTTCACTGACTGAGGCGGTTGTTGCACAACGTCAGGCGATTGGGCCTGTCTCGGTGTTTGTCGGTGCAACGTACTCGCAAACGCTTCAACCTCAGCATGCAGACTATCTAAGCCTGTCGAGTTTTGGTGGGTTTGGGTTAAATAGCCGCTTAATTGACGCGGGTGTTCTCGATGTGATCCCGCTGCACTGTTCCAACTTGGGTGGCATGATCACGCGGGGTGAGATCGCGTGCGATGTGGCGTTGTTGCAGCTTAGTCCGCCCGGACCAGATGGTAAGCATAGTCTGGGCATTTCAGCAGACTATATGGTGGAGGCCGCTCGACGCGCGCGCGTTGTCATTGCCGAAGTCAATCAGCAAATGCCTTGGACGAACACGTCTGGCTTGCTTGAGGGTATTGCGATTCACGCCAGTATCGATAGCGATCGACCGCTTCTCGAACTTCCCACTGCACGGTTTGGCGAAATTGAAAAGAGAATTGCGAAGCATGCGGCGCAATTTGTGGGCGATCGCGCTGTCCTTGAACTTGGCTTGGGTGCGATACCCGATGCTATCTTAAGTTTGTTGCACGATCGTCGTGATTTAGGCATACACACCGGTGTGTTGGGCGATGCCATTGTTAACTTAGTGCAATCTGGGGTGGTGACAAATGCTTATAAGGCAATTGATACCGGGAAAATCACGACCGCTTCATTGCTTGGTACACAAAAACTCTATGACTTTGGCGCCAGTTACAACAGTTTGAATTTACAGCCCTACGCTTACACGCATGCGCATCAACATTTGTCGCAACTTCATCGATTTACAGCGATTAATTCTGCGATTGAGGTCGATTTGACGGGACAAGTCAATGCCGAAGTGGCGCATGGTCGTTACCTTGGTGCGACGGGAGGACTTGTGGATTTTGTCCGTGGAGCGCTCGCAGCACCCGGAGGCTGCTCGATTATTGCGTTGCCATCGACCACTCGCGACGGGAGTGTGAGCAGAATTGTGTCGCGGATTAAGGCGGGCCCGGTTACATGCGCGCGTAGCGATGCAGACGTTATCGTGACAGAGTGGGGCGCTGCACAACTACGCGGGAAAACGCTAACCGAGCGTATGAAAGCGATACTTAAGATCGCGCATCCCGCCCATAGGGATGCGCTCGAATGCGCGATGAAGAAAGAATCCCTCTAGTTTTCTGGGTGATCTAACACGCTAAAACTGTTAAATTTTGTGTATGAAAAGAATCTGGTTCCTTTGTGCGTTCTTGATATGCCTGTCCCCAAGCGTGCGGGCAGAGAATTCGGTAACGCTGTATGGCATCGTTGATATTGGCGTGCAGTACCTGTCTACGCGTCAGAACGTCACCGGCGCGACCGAGAGTCAGCAGTTTCTTGGCATTGCAAATGGCGTCCAAAGTGGTTCACGCTTTGGTATGCGGGGTGTTCATGATTTAGGTGGTGGGCGTGAATCGTTTTTTGTTTTAGAGAATGGTTTTAATTCCGGAAATGGAACTGCGGCGCAAGGCGGTCGTATGTTTGGTCGTCAGGCGACTTTGTCGATTCGGGACAAGAAACTCGGTCAGGTCGATGTTGGTCGCCAGGTCAATCTCGCAACCAACTATTTTCTTCCGATTGACCCTTTCACGGAGGGCTTTGGACAGGCAAACATAGGTGCTTCGTTTGGCTCAACCAACACCGTACGCTATAGCAATATGGTGTTGCTTCAGGCTCAGCCTACAGACGGTTTGACCTTAGGCCTCGGCTACTCGTTTGCGACAGAGATGACGGGTTTGTATCTAGGCAATGCATCCTGTACCGTTGCCACTTGCCAAGCGACCAATGCGGGTTATCAGTTTCAATCGGGTAACAACTTGCGTGCCGTGACGATCGGGGCAAAATATATTCGTGGACCGCTACTGCTTGCAGCGGGCTATGACCAACTGCAGGGGCCCGAGAATATTCCTGGCGGCGCACCCAAACCAAACCCGACCGCGTGGGTGATGGGTGGCTTATATAACTTTGAGGTCGTTAAGGTTTCTGTGGCGTATGGACAGTCTCGTAACGGTGCTTGGGCCGGTCAGCCCGCCGGAAGCGGAGCCGCAACGGGTGGGATCATTAGCGACAGTACGCTAGGCGCAGGTGCAGCGTTCGTTCCGGGCTACGGTTCGAACTCTTACTTCTTAGGACTTGCCGCACCTGCTGAACGAGCGACTTGGCTAGCCTCGATTCAGCGCATGGACCCAGTGGGTAGTACGCTTTTCAGCGTGGATTCGGCACCGCAAATGATTTATAGCGTGGGCTATCTCTACAACTTCACGAAGCGCACTAATTTATATGCGTATGCGTCTTACGCTGACAACTATGCGATGGTTAAGTCAGCCCAAAGTACAGTTCTTGGTGTAGGACTTCGACATCAGTTTTAGTCTCTAAAAAGGAAAAGCATGAGAGCCAGAGCGACCGTTTTGATGTTCTGTGTGTTCGTGTTGCTGCATGGCCTATTCGGGAACCACGCCCATGCGCAGTGGCTGACGATGCATGAGGACGCGACCCTCACTACCTACACCGAACGCAGCGAGCTTATTCAAATGGATAAGTTTGTGAATGTGGCAGAGATGCTTGACTATAAACGTAAGATGCGTAGTGAAGAAGGGCACGTCTTTCATTCTGTGGTCATTAAAGCGCAGTACAACTGTCCTGATAATCGTGTGCGGATCTACACGATTGAGCTGTTCGAAGAGCGCATGGCCCGCGGTGATGTGGTCAATACACAAAAGATCTACGGCCCTTGGAAAGCCATCAACCCGCGCAGCGTCGAACAAGAGCTCAAAAACTTTGCCTGTACGGGAAAGAAATGATGTCGACGCTGAACGGATGGCGTAATCGTTGCCTCATTTGCCGGTGTTTTCTTCATTGCACGTCACGTCACTTAAATTTCACATCTGTCGCGGGAAGCTTAAGTTTTGTCGGTGTACCGAGAGCGGTTTAGGTAGTATCCTCTTCTTTATCCGATTGCCTTGCCTATTAAGGTCAAAACCTATGAAAGAGATTGTTTTTGGAGTCCGACTCCGCAGCTTGGTTCTGCGTGCAGGACTCTTATGTGTGTTGCCTCTTGGCCATATTGTGTCGGCGCAGCCGGTCTCTCCGGGCGTAACGGTCACCTCAATTGGTGTGACAGGTCTCAATCAGTTTGATACGGGCTTGGGGAGCGGCGGAAGCTTTAACTGGCAGGATGCCAATGCGAACGTGAACGTCACAAGACAGATCACAGGGCAGTTTGCCGCTGGCGTCAACGTGCGTTATGGGTATCAAAACTGGAAGTGGACGAGTCCGACAGCTTTTAATGGTCGTGGGCCTTGGTCGTCAATTGAAACGCCAGCGCTAGGCATGAGTTTTTTTTACTCCCCGACGCCGGAATGGCGTCTTGGGTTTATGCCGACGGTTGAGTGGTCAGGTGAATCGGGAACAGGTACGGGTGGAACGGCGACGTATGGTGCGGTGATGAGTGCGGCGAGGCGCTTTTCTAAAGACCTGACCTTAGGCTTTGGCGCTGGGGTGTTCCGACAAATCGACCAGACAAAGGTGTTTCCTTATCTGGTTGTGAACTGGAATATTACGGACAAATTGCGTCTGAGCAACCCCTTGCCCGCTGGGCCGGCAGGTGGTGCTGGTTTAGAGTTGTCCTATGCGCTCACAGAGAAATGGACGTTGGCCGGAGGCGGGGCCTACCGTTCGTATCGCTTTAGGCTAAACGATACCGGGCCTGTTCCCGGCGGAATAGGTCAAAATAAGTTCGTCCCGCTGTTTGGACGTTTGTCCTACCAGTTGGCACCTAGCACCCGCGTAGATTTGTATGCGGCGGCGACAGTGGGTGGAAATTTATCGGTTGTCGACGCGAGTGGGAACACGTCCTATAGTGACAGTTATAAAACCGGTGTAGCGGCTGCGTTGAGCCTATCCCATCGGTTTTAGTCTGTGTCCAAATAAAATCAAGTTATTTAGGAAACAAGAACGTCACGCTCGCACGTGCCCCCCAGCCTGTTGCACCGCCTGGCATGCTGCTCAGGTAGTAGCGGGCGCCGACAGAAAAAGAAACGGGAGCCTCGCCGATACGAACGAGTTTTGAAACAGTCGCGTTCATTGGGTTTTCGGCACGACGCAGATCCCAGTTAAACGTGGATTGTGTGTTGACGGTAAAGGTCCAGGCCTCCTTGGTCACGTACGATACAAAGGGTTGGTAGTAAAAATTATTGGCGGTACCGTACGTTGAGCTACCCCCAGCACTCCAGGTGTTGTACGTCAGAAGACCAGCGGTCCAGGGGGCTTTCATGACGAGACCCACTGCGGCCACGCCGGCGCCAGTCTGGGCAGTGCCAAACTGTTTGCCTGACAGTGAGGCAGTACTAAGAATTGGACCAACACCCCAAATGAAGTTACTCGCCGCACGAGGTGAGAAAAACGTTTCTACCAATACAGGTCCCGCTCCGTTGCCGCTGTAGCCATTCACGCTGTTGAGTGACTCAAAGGTGACAACTGGGCGAACAATGTAGTTCCAGTCATTGTTGAGTTTGATGGGGATCACCGGCTGTACGACGAGGCTGTTAGCCGACCCTTTTTTGTCCAGACCGATACCACCGTCATAGTTGTACTGAAACGGCACCGAAATCAAATCAGCAACAGGATTGGTCAGTTTTGCGGCTAAGTCTTGGCTACTTGACTGGCTCGGTTGAGCGATTGCGGGTGCGCACAGGACACTCAATGCAACGCAAAGAGACGCTCGTACTTTGGAGGAAGAACTTTTAAACGCGGGCATCGCTAATTCCTTTTGTATGAATACGGGCGATTAGTCAATTTCTTTTACTAGTCGGATACCGACAAGTGTATAGCGTGTTTCAGGAGTATTCCAGTTGCGAAACGCGCATCGAGCGTAAATGGGCAGGGTATGCCAGGATGCACCCCGGCGCACTTTAACGTCACCGGATTGAGGACCCAAGGGATCCTCGGTTGGGGAGCGCGAGTAATAATCTGGGGCATGCCAGTCAGAGGTCCACTCCCAAACGTTGCCCAACATGTCGAAAAGCCCAAAGGCATTGGGCTTAAAGCTTCCGACCGGTGAGGTAAAGGCAAAGCCATCAGAATACTGCGCGGCTTTATTGGCGTATTGGGGCCAGTTCTTCGTCGTATCTTGATCCATGATGTTGCTGTGTTGAGCAAGATCCTCGGGCTTGTTGCCCGCCATGTGACGACCTGTGGATCCTGCCTTGCACGCGTATTCCCACTCTGCTTCAGTCGGGAGTCGATAGCGTGCCTTTTCTTTTTGACTCAACCAATCTGCGAGCGCAACCGCATCTTTCCATGTGACGTTGACAACCGGCTCGTCTGGACGTTGAACAAAACCAGGGTTACGCCAAGAGTATGTTGGATCGCGCCCCTCGAAGGCATCCTGTCTAGCCGTCTTGCTTGGATCGTATTGGGCATTAAAGCCATAGGCGCCAGTGCCATCAGCGATCGACTCAGGCGTGTAGCGTGAGTCGTCAACGAAGGCTTTAAATTGCCCGACGGTGACCTCATGCTGACCAAGAAAAAATGGTTTGGAGATGCGAACGCGATGCAAGGGGTGCTCGTCGTCTGGTGCGGCGAGGTGATCTCTGACGTAGGTGGGAAAGTCCGCTAAGAGGGTGTCGACTGTTTCGTCGCTCCCCATCAGAAACTCTCCTGCAGGAATGCGCACCAACTTCATCCCGATCGAGTTTTCGATCACCATCGGGGGGGTAGGCGAGACCGTATGCATGCAGGCGGTTAGCCCAAACAGCACGAACGCCAGAAATGTTGTGCGCATCGTGATGTGGTTACTTCTTTGTTGCCGCGCCGAATTCAACGCCGGCCCATTGTTCAAAGTGCCGCATTGGTACGAGGTTATCTTTTGGGCCATCACCCTGAGTCATCGCAAAGGCCAAAAACTGTCGTGCAGTTTGATTGATGAGCATCGGTGCGCCGATTTTTTCAGCTTCGTCTAGACACATCTTGATGTCTTTATGCAGCAGCTCAGTCGTAAAGCGTGTTGGGAAGCTGCGATCAAGTGCGCATTGTGGGATGCGCTCGAGCGTTGCGAAAGAGCGACCACTTGAAACGTTCAAAACGTCGAGCATTGTTTTGGAATCTAGGCCCGCCTTAACGCCATACACCAGGGCTTCGCAGCTTGCGAGCATGCTGGTTGCATAAAGCGTGTTGTTAATGATTTTCATGGTCTGACCAAGAGTGTGCTCGGCGCCTAGATAAAAAATATTCTTACCGATAATTTTAAGAATGGGCTCGGCGAGTTTGAACACCGGATCATCACCACCGGCCATGATTGCCAAGGTTCCGTGTTGTGCAGCGACAGTGCCTCCGCTGACTGGCGCGCTTACAAAGCCAATTTTCTTCGGGGCAAGGATAGCGTAGACCTCTTTTGTGACAGAAGGACCCGTCGTCGATAAGTCGATCAGTGAGCGCATCATCGTGCCTTTCACTAGCTCTTCTGAGACGGATTTCACCGCTGCAGGAACAGGGAGGCACAGAAAAACGGTTTCGACCTTTGACGCGAGATCTTGCGGGCTGGTCGCTGGCTCGGCCCCGAGCTCAACGAAACGCTTCATCACGTCTTTGTTTAGATCAAAGATCACGAGTTGATGTTCGGACGCGAGGATGCGCGTGGCGAAATGCTGCCCAATATTGCCTGCTCCAATAAGACCAACTTTCATGATCT
>CAIUZV010000213.1 GCA_903903735.1 uncultured beta proteobacterium
TAGCACTGATGCCCGATGTTCCAACCATGGCCGAAGCAGGCGTTCCAAATTTTGACATTACGTCTTGGAATGGCTTGTTTGCTCCAGCAAAGACGCCACGAGAAATCGTAGACAAACTTTCAGCTGCCTGCGCGAAGATTGCCGCAATGAAAGACGTGCAGGAGACTTTTGCAGCACAGGCAGCGATTGTTCAATCCAGTACTCCTGAACAATTCAGAGCTTTTGTTGCCGCCGAGATCAAGATGTGGGGTGATGTCGTGCGCTCAACGGGCGCGACCGCAGGATAGAGACCGTTCACTAGCGTCAAATCAATCCGGCAAGGCGCGCTAACGAAACTGTACGTTCGGCCCGCGTAATAAGCGGGCCGTCAACTAACTGTCCATCAACAACGAACGCACCAACGCCTTTCGCAAGATTTTCTTTAGCCGCCTGAACCACTCTTAGCGCTTGCTGAATTTGATGCGCCGAGGGTCGAAATACCGCATTCGCCAATCCCACTTGAGAAGGATGAATGCAACTCTTACCCGCAAATCCTAAACGGTAGGCTGCCTGCGCATCAAGCGTGAACCCGTCAGGATTTGCAATATCCACATAGGCGCCGTCATAGGCCTCTATGCCCGCTTCAGCAGCAGCCATTTTGACCAACACTCTCACGACTTGCGTTGCAGAGGGCTCGCCTGACACGATCCCATAGGGTCCAAACAAATCTCCAAAGCCGATTTGCAGGCCCACTACGCGTGGATCCGCCAGTGCTAATTCTGCCGCTTGACGCAACCCTTTAGGTGATTCGATATTGACCAGTATTCCAATGGGGTGCGAAATCTTCCTGTCCGCTTCGAGCCTGCCTATACGAGCGCTTAAGTCACGCACAGCAGTCACCGACTCAACCATTGGTAAGTTAATGATCTGAACCGCGGACGAAACGACTACCTCGAGATCCGCAGCGTAATGCGTCGTATCTATTGCATTGATTCGGACGACAATTGCTTTAGTGTTCTGCGTCTGATTTGTTTCAAAGAAATCAGACAGCGCTTGTCGCGCAAAGCCTTTTTGCCCTTCCTCCACCGCGTCTTCTAAATCAAAGGAGATCGCATCAGCCGCCGAGGACATCGCTTTCGCAAAAAGTTCTGGCCGCGACGCGGGCACAAACAGTTTACTTCGCATCATTTAGGCGCAACGGTCGAGTCAAATCGTCCACCCCGGCACGCTGACAAATAGTCAATGACCTCGGTAGTCGGCAGCACATCTGCGAACTGACGATCCATATCAAAAAGGGAAATCGCATGTGAAATTGGAATGCGGTCAAACACAGCCTCTTGCGGCACGATGGCACGATAGTTAAACGACGCGCAATCAAACACCGTTGCTCGGACACAATTACTGGTTGCGCCACCCACGACGATGACCGTATCAATGCCACGATCAATGAGATAACCTAAAAGTGGTGTTCCATGAAAACCACTCGGTTTCTTTTTTACAAAGACAAGGTCTCGTTCATTCGGAGCGAGTAGTGGTGAAAGTTCTGCACCCAAGCTACCTGCCAAACACCATCTATCTGATTGCAACAAGTCTCGCTTGCGACGGTAGACGCCCATGTCAGCACCCGAGGGGTCGATTTCAAAGCGCGTAAAGATACACGGCACTTCTACTTGCTGGGCAGTCTGAACTATTTGCGCGATGTGACGCATCGATTCGCGCCCCACCTCACCACAGCTAGATGGCCAACTTTTCTCATCTTCGACTGCACCAACCATATAGCGCTGTGCATCGATCACCAAAACAGCCGGTCGTTGCCCGAACCCCATACGACGACCAAATTTGCCGCGAGCAAGTACTGCTCTGTCCTCTTCTGTTAAAAACTTTTCCCAAAGCATGCTCATTATTTATTTACCTTTAATGCTTGCGCTCTTTGCATATTAGCCAAACGATTCCACCCAATATCTGCCGTTAACTGGTGGGCGACAGACAGTAATCGCGCCTCTGCAAAAGGTCGACCGACGAGTTGAGCACCAATCGGCATGCCAGCGCTATCGACGCCGATGGGCATAGTGAGTGAGGGCAACCCTAGGTAGTTGAATGGACGAACAAGTGGCGTCAACGCAGTCACCACGCCGAATACCCGGCCAGGCGTCTCGACATCAGCCTCTTCATGTGTGGGTACAGGGATGGGCATGGTTGGACAGACCAAGATATCTAGATCACGCATCGTGCCGTGCAGAAACTCATGGAGTATCTTTGCACGCATCTGAAGCGCTTCTAGATAACGTACAGCGGGTACGTGCAGACCAGGCTCTGTTCTAGAAAACACGGCTTGCGAATAAAGATCGCGTCGCTCTCGCATCCAGTTTCCATGCAACGTTGCGGCCTCAACCTTAGAGAAAATATCCGCCATCGCATAACACGTCGCAATCTCATTAGACTGCACCCGCGCGACGTGCCCGAATCGTTGTTGAGCCACCTCAACAAAGGATTCAAACACCCGTGCAACCTCTGGATGGTAGGGAGCAATCCCCTCCAATACTCCCCAACGACTTCCCTGCCCTGCGCTTTGAATGAGCGACATATAGTTAGGCACAGGCGCATCAATGCTCGAAGCATCCCGAGCATCCCAACCGGCTAAAACCTGTAGCAATATCGCGCAGTCCTCAGCGGACCGCGCAATCGGCCCTACACAATCGAGCGAGAACGCTCTGGGGAAGCAACCGGCGCGAGAAACCCGCCCATACGTTCCCTTCATTCCAAACAAGCCATTCATCGAGGCAGGCAAGCGTGTTGATCCACCGGTATCAGAGGCCAATGCGCCATAGATAATCCCAGCGCCCACCGCCGCACCAGAGCCACTCGACGACCCGCCAGAAATACGTGTTGGATCCCAACTGTTACAACAATTACCAAAATGAGGATTCTGTCCGGTCGGCCCAGCAACCATTTCATTCATATTCAGCGGACCTAAGTCCACTGCGCCGGCTTGGTTTAGCCTTTGCAAGGCAGAGGCAGTCGTTCGACCAAGATCAGTACCCGTGACCTTGGAGCCTACGGTCATTGGCAGACCCTGGCGCTCAAAGCAGTCTTTATGTGCAAGAGGAATGCCATGTAACGGCCCCCGCCATTTCCCTGAGGCGGCCTCAAGGTCGAGCTGTTTTGCCTGCGCAATCGCACTGTCTGCCCAGATATCGATAAACGCGTTAAGCGTTGGCTGCGTCTGTACCGCGCGATCCAGTGCGCGTCGCGTGAGCTGTTCGGCACTGACCTCCTTGCGTCTTAAGCGTGCTCCAACATCAGTGATTGACGCCTCTAGAATGTCTGACGGCTGATTTAACGTTATCTGCGTCATATTCATGTCATCCGATTCGTATCATCTGCCTCGGCCAACAACATCATGGCAAAGTCTTGCGGATGATCCCCACTTTGAATACGGCCTGCAGCACCGCGCCGCACCGCCTCATTCAACCGCAAGACTTCTGCAGAAATCTGCTTAATGTCAGAGCGAGACACGATCCCGTGCAAGAGCTCACCGGTTTGATGTAACGCTGCTTGTATTGCATCGATGTCGGCTTGACGCGCACGATCACTCATTTACTGTCTCCTATCCTTGTTCGAGCTAGATCGGTTAGGCGGTGAAGCCCGTCTACTGCACACCCGCACGCTTGGCGATCGCGCGCCAACGCTCTAAATCTTTCACCATGAGTTGCTGAAAAGACTCTGGCGTACCGGTGGCTGGAGAGGCGCCAACCGTCTTTAGAAATTCTGCAAAGTCAGGCGCCTTGACGATCTTATTCACCTCTGCATTCATCTTTTGTAAGATCGCAGGCGGGATACCAGCGGGGGCAAACAGTCCCCACCAAACATCTACGTCAAACTGAGTACCTGTCGCCTCCATCACCGTTGGAATGTTCGGATAGTCAGGCTCACGAGTCGCTCCAGTAAACGCAAGCTTGGGCAGACTATCTGCAGCGTTACCCTTAATCGATGCAATCGTGGTGATAATCATGTCCAGACGTCCCGCCACCAAATCGAGCTGAGCCGGTGATATGCCTTTGTAAGGGACAGCTGTCATTTTGATATCAAAGGTTTCGTTAAAGAGCTCAGTCGCCATTTGCGTGCTGTCACCTAAGCCAGCACTGCCGAAGTTAATCTTGCTGGGATTGGCCTTCGCATAAGCGATCAGACCTTTGATGTCTTTGGCAGGAAAATCCTTACTCGTCAGGACGACAAAAGGTGAACGTGCCACTTGCGCAACACCCATAAACGCTTTGGGCGGATCATAGGGCGTTTTTTGTACCGCAGCCGAAGTAGAGATTGAGCTTGAAATGAACAGGAAGGTGTACCCATCCGGCTTTGAAATCGCTACCGCTTGCGAACCGATTGTTCCTGCTCCGCCGCCTTTGTTTTCAATCACAACCGTCTGACCAAACGCTTTGCTCAGACGATCTGCCAAGCGTCTGGCGATGACATCATTACTACCGCCAGGTGGAAACGGAACAACGATATGAATCGGCGCTGTCGGCCACGCCGGATTCGCAAAAGAAGTAACAGGGGTGCTCACTAACGCGACTATCGCGATACAACATATTGATAACAGACGACGAATCATGGCCGAACTCCGGTATATAAAATTTGTCTTAGTTCTAGAATTTACACACTTCATACTGCGCATCGCAACGCTCAAACAATACTCCTGTGTGGATGCAAAAACCAGTCTTAATCGATTGAAGGTGCATAGCCAAAAGGCTGATTCGGTTGGGCCGCAGTCTCAACCCAAACACTCTTAACCTGCGTGTACTCGTGCAAGGCCTCCACGCCACTTGAACGCCCATAGCCGCTCGCGTCAAAGCCACCAAAGGGTGACGCCACATTGATCACCTTGTACATGTTGATCCAGAACGTTCCGGCCTTGACTTGCGCTGCGACGCGAAAGGCTCGGCCCATGTCCTTCGTCCAGACCGCTCCGGCCAAACCAAAGTCACTATCGTTGGCGATCCGCACGGCGTCTTGCTCCGTATCGAAAGGAATCGCCACCACAACAGGTCCAAAAATCTCAGTCCTCGCAACCGCCATATCATTCGTCACGTTCTTAAGAACAGTGGGTCGCACAAAATAGCCTGCACTGTTTGTTTCCGCAACAGCGCGGCCACTCACGACCTCGGCGCCCTCACGCACACCTGTCTCAATCATATTCATGACATGCTTGAATTGCGTCGCATTCTGGATAGGACCCACTTCGGTTTCCGCCGCAGTCGGCTCACCCACGCGCAGCTTGCTGGCACCATCGGCCACCATCTTGACGAACTTGTCGTAGATGCTGCGCTGAACCAGTAACCGCGATCCTGCCACACAACTTTGTCCCGCATTACCGAAGATGGCTGCTTGAGCACCAATACAGGCGCGATCTAAGTCTGCATCCTCAAAGACGATATTGGCCGACTTGCCACCTAGCTCTAACAAGCAAGGAATGCCGCGCACAGCAGCCGCAGCGGCAATCTTTCCGCCTGTCGCCGGTGATCCAACAAACACCACCTTCTTGATCGCTGTATGGCTTAAGCTAGCCTGCCCTGTCGTGTGACCGTACCCGGCCAACACATTCACCACACCTTTGGGAATACCGGCTTGCTCAATCAAGTTCGCAACAGCAAGAGAACTCAAAGGCGTGAGTTCAGACGGCTTAAGCACCACTGCATTGCCCATACATATCGCCGGCGCAATTTGCCAACCACAGGTATTTAGCGGTGCATTCCAAGGTGTAATCTGCAGAATGACGCCAAACGGTTCGCGTCGGGTGTAATTGACGTGGCCACTCGGAACCGGAATGACATTCCCATAGAGCTTATCGGTCCAGCCGCCGTAGTATTCAAACATTTCAGCAACACGAAGCGCCTCACCGCGACAGTCTCTGATCGGCTTGCCTGCAGAAATAGACTCTAGCTGCGCAAGCGCTTCAATATTTGCGCGCAGTAGCCTGCCTGCTTCCTGCATCAAGCGACCACGCTCGGCATGGCTCAGAGCTGCCCATATTTTTTGTCCATCGACTGCTGCGGCAACCGCTTGCTTGGCTACATGAGCCCCCGCATCCTGATATTGCAAAAATACGTCGCCCGTTGCTGGGTTAATCAGCTTAATGGGTTCGGCTTCGCCTGGAAGTATCGCGCCATTGACGTAAGAGCCAACCACGCCATCTGCAAAAAAGGTTTTATAGGCGGCTAATAGCCGTTCAGTTTGATTCAGACTCATGACTCACCTGATATATGTATAAGATTAATGGGCACTGGGACATCTTGGGTCAACGGGTACCTAGCTCAACGATTCTGTTGAAATCCTCATCATCTGCAATGGAGTCCGCGCTCTTTGCCCAAAGCTCCGCCACTTTTGCAGAAAGCGGCAAATCCACACCAAGCGCAGCAATAAGCTCTTGCGACAGACGCACATCTTTGCGCATCAGCTTCATCGTGAAGCCAGAGTCGAATTTTCCATTCATGATCCAAGTGGGATAACTATGCTCAGTAATAAAACTGCGTCCCGATCCCGCATTGATACCCTGAAGCAATTGATCCGTTGGCACGCCGGCCTTCTCAGCCATACGGGTAACCTCGCCTGCAACCAGCAAGTGCGCAGCAGCAAATAAATTATTCGCAATTTTTGCGACGTGTCCTGCACCGATGGCACCAACGTGCACACGCTTGCTCGTCATGGCGGCCAAAACCGGCTCCGCCCTCGCCAAATCTGCAGCCTCTCCTCCAATGACCATGGCCATGGTGCCTGTAATCGCGCCCTTGGGGCCACCACTCACTGGCGCGTCGAGCATTCTCATGCCCGCCGCTTCAAGTTTGGCTGCCAAACGACGCGTCGTGTCAGGATGCGAGGTCGAGGTATCAATCACCAACACACCCTTGCGGGCATGCGCGAGGATCCCATCGGCACCCGCGACGACGTCCTCAACAATCGCAGCGGTAGGCAGGGAAAGGATCACCAAGTCACACGCGGCGATCACCTCCCCGATTGTCTGCCTGACCTCTATACCTTCTTTTGCAAGCGCGTCGCGCGTGGAAGCCAAGGCATCTGTACCAATGACAGAAAATCCGCCGCGCTTGAGCGATAGCGCCATGCCACGCCCCATGTTACCCAGACCAATTACGCCAACAGTGTTCGTCATCAAATGACTCCCAAAAATATACATAAGCAAATCTACTGATGATGTTAATAAGTGTAACGGGACTAATACGAATAGTTCGTTTTTTGCGATACTTTTCTTAATCGCACGACGAAGCGTTAGTATCGTGATTAACGATCACTTTTAGGATGCTCTTTTGGAAAATCGCATGACCGCACTTGAAGCTCGCTTTGACACTATTCTACCCACACTCGCCACAAAAGAAGACCTGAAAGATTTAGAGCTAAAATTGGCGATTACCATTCACAGGGAAATTACTACATGCACCTGGCGAATAATTGGCTGGATGACAACCGCACTCGGGGTAAGTTTTGCTGCGGTGTTTTGTATTGCGAGGCACGTCACATAGATCACCTCACATCCACTCTCAGCCCGATGACCCAGTGAAACAAAAAAACGATCGTCCTGCTGAGCACCAAACAGATACAAAGTCGCAAACTTGGGACCTTGCAGGCGTAACACTCTTCCGCACTCTCGGGTATGTGGTGGGTTTGCCGAGCTTTATTGTTGGTACTGCGCTCTTTATGCTGGGCTTTGCTCTGATAGACACCGGCATCCTGCACGCGGCCTGTGTGCTCTACAGTCTCGCCTTTATCGCCATCGTGGGTCGCCCAGTCTTACTCCGACTCAATCCCCAAAACGAAACAGACGCGATCAA
Source organism: uncultured beta proteobacterium (assembly GCA_903903735.1). Taxonomy (GTDB): domain Bacteria; phylum Pseudomonadota; class Gammaproteobacteria; order Burkholderiales; family Burkholderiaceae_B; genus Zwartia. The sequence goes on from CAIUZV010000213.1 coordinate 7,824, forward strand.
AATCGCAGTCGCTTCTCTTGTAGTTGGCGGCGCAAGCTATGCGATCTTGTTAGCGATACTGACTGCCTCTGGCATAGATATGCTGTAGACGTCCGATATGTGGCGATACGTAGCGCTTAACCCCTGCGGTGAGCTAGCCTGCGTTCATAGATATAAAAACCACCCTGTATCAGCAGCGCAAGGGCCGCTGACGGGATCGCACCAGCAAGCAGCATCGACGTGTTGTTGAGCGCTAAGCCCTGTGCGATGCGCTCGCCAAAGCCACCCGCCCCCACAAAGGCTGCGATCGTCGCTGTACCTACACTTGTAACTGCCGCGACTTTAATGCCGCTCAAAATCATCGTCCGCGCAAGGGGCAGCTCTATCAACACGAGGCGGAGTCGAAATCCCAGGCCAAGCGCTGTAGCCGCTTGTCGCATTGAGGACGAGATTTCACTGAACCCTGCATGGGTGCTTTGTACGATGGGTAACAATGCGTACAAGAACAAGGCTACGATCGCAGGCACGGTCCCGATGAGACCGAATAATGAAATCAAAAATGCTAGCAGTGCCAGCGACGGAATTGTTTGAATAACGCCAATCACCGACAAAACAGCTTGTCCGGTGCGTGGCCAATAAAAACAGATGACCCCCAACGGGAGACCCACAACAAGAGCCAGAAGCAAGGAGAACAGCACCAAGAAAACATGCTGTGCGCCCAAGCGCCAAAAGTCAGGGGCAAACAGTGTCCGGAAAAATGACTGCAAGGAACTCACCCGCTGACCGTCGCTCGAGCTCATCCCGCCAGACACGCTCTGATTTTGGTCGGCTTTCAGTTGCAATAAAAATTGCTGTGCGACTGCGGCGAAGGTTTGTCCCTCAATCTCAACACGGGTGTTGAGATCAAGCATCGTTTCCTGTGAAATTTTGTTTTGTAAGGTTTGGATGATTTTCCAGGATTCTGGGAACTTAGTCGGCACATCTGCGCGATACAACAGTAATGCTTCATACGTCGGGAAGAACCGCCGATCATCTTGCAACACCGTCAGACCGTAACGTTTCAGCTTTGAATCCGTGCCATAGGCGTCTACGACATCGATCTGCTTTGCAACGATCGCCTCATACGCAAGCCCATGATCAAGCCCACGCGGCGAGAGCTTACCCAGTTGATAGATTTCTGATAGCCCTTTCCAGCCATCCTTACGTCCAATAAACTCGTGCGATAAGCCCGGAACGAGTCGCGGGTGCTTAGCTAAATCGGAAATCGTTTTTATTTGAAGCTCTTGCGCCTGCTCACGACGCATCGCCAGTACATAAGAATTATCAAACCCGAGTAACACGCCAGCTTGAAGCCCAAGCGGTGCTAATCGTTCATTGATTTGTTCTAGCGAAAGTGCTTGTTCTGTTTTTAAGATCTCACGCGTGATGGTCCCGGTGTATTCAGGATAGAGATCTATTTCACCGCTTAACAAAGCAGATAACAAAATCCCCGTGTTGCCTAAACCAGACTTCAACCGCACCCGGTCTTGACCTACGCCAGCAACTGACTGACTGACAATCTCGCCCAAGATGTAGGACTCAGTGAAACGCTTAGAGCCGACCACCAAAGGCTGAGACAGCGCTGGCAATGAGAGCGCTGCTAGCGCCCAACACGCCAGCCTGAGCAACCAGCGAGACCGACTCATTAGCTGACCATCAAACGGGTAGCCTGGGCCTCGCCGATGTGACCCACCACAGCTGCGTCATCAAAACCATGACGCTTAAACACAGCTAGCACCTCGGGTACCGTATCGGGTGAGCAACATACTAGTAAGCCACCGCTGGTTTGCGGATCAGACAGCAAGGTTTGGCAGTCAGCGGGCAAGCCTGGCTTCAATGTGATCTCTTTACCGTAGCCGTCCCAGTTACGGCCTGAAGCACCTGTCACCATTCCGTTTTTGATCAGCTTGGACACCTCAGGTAAGAGAGGAACGTCCGCCCATTTAATATGGGCTGTCAACTTAGCACCCCGGGCGATCTCTAGTGCATGGCCCGCCAAGCCAAAGCCTGTCACGTCGGTCAACGCATGCACGCCAGACAATTCAGCCAACTCCGGGCCTGGTGTATTGAGCTTGGTGGCATTCGTTAGCATCGACGCATAGCCTGCTGCATCAAGCGCTTCTTTTTTAAGTGCCGCAGATAAAATTCCGACACCAATAGGTTTGCCCAGCACCATCACATCACCTGCACGCGCACCATCATTGCGCTTGACACGATCAGGATGAATCAAGCCCAGCACTACCAAACCATAGATCGGCTCGACGGAATCAATCGTGTGCCCTCCTGCAATTGGGATCCCAGCTGTATTGCACACCGAAGCCCCCCCCGCCAAGATTTTGCCGATTGTGTCGGTCGACAATACATTAATAGGCATCCCCACTAACGCCAAGGCCAAGATCGGTTTTCCACCCATCGCGTAGACGTCGCTGATTGCATTGGTTGCCGCAATACGACCGAAGTCGTATGGGTCGTCGACGATTGGCATAAAAAAATCAGTCGTGGCAATCAACGCTTGCTGATCGTTGATTTTATACACAGCGGCGTCATCCGCGGTTGCGATACCTACCATCAACTCCTTAGGAATAGGCATCTGCAAGGTGCCTTTTAAAATCTCAGATAAGACCGCTGGCGCAATCTTGCAACCGCAGCCACCGCCATGCGAGAGCGAGGTCAAACGAGGTTCATTGTTAGGCATCATGCTTCCTTGAGTATTAGGTTTTCAACGATTGTAATCAATCCACTGCGCTCGCGAGCGGCCTCAAACAAATAAGCACGCTGTGCGCATTGCATTTGTAGTTGCGCAGCAAACGACGCGTCCTCTCTAAAACGGATCAGCAGTCTCGCGAGTTCATGCGCATCACCGGTTGTAAAAAAACCAGCATAGTCTTCGCCCAACATCCCAATATTGCCAGCAATGCGTGAGCCCAACACAGGCACGCCACTACAGACAGCTTCTATAATGACGTGGGCACCGCCTTCCATCACACTTGGATGAACAAGAACGTGCGAACGCTGAATATAACGTCGAGTTTGCTCATGGCTACGAGCACCCAAAAACCGATAGTTCGGATACTTGGTCGCGGTATCGTGCGCTTGCTGCGCCAGAGCCTGATCATGCTCGCCACCGATGTGACGCAACTCGATATCGCCACGCTTGGCGAGCAAGGCCGCAACATCGAAAAAAGTCTGGGGGGATTTTTCCGACCTTAAATGCCCGACCATCACCGCTCGCACATGACGGTTCGTTTTGAGCAATGTTTGGCGACTGGTCGTCGATTGAAACAACACCCGCGTTTTATCTTGAAACTTCGTCGGCAGCTCGGCTAGCCCTGCTGGTTGCAATACGATCAAACTCTTGGCCCACGCCAAGGACTGCTGTGCCTGAGGGTCTAGCTTGATATCCCGATAGAGGTCGGTACCGGTGAGCACGACACACAGACCCTCAGAACCTCGCTGGGCGTACCAAGCTGCGATCGATGAATAACTGCGCCGAGCATGTAAGGCAATCAACACATCATCCGTTCGGGCACCGTCCCATTCCTTGACAATGCGGACCGTGCAAGTCGTCGCAAGCATATTGGCATAGCGCTTAGCCGTCTGCCAATTGCCATTATTGGCGCTTGCCAATGCCGGACTTACAATAATGACTCTAGGCTTGCGAATTTGAGCGGCTGTAAACATGAAAAGTTATCGACACACGATGCGAGAGGCTAGCACCAAAGAACTGAACACCGCGCTTCAAGAGATGCGTGTGCACACCCTCGATTCATTTCGCTTTTATGAGCGCGCCCAGAAACTGCACATTCCCTACAGCCCAGAATTTAATCCGCCTCTGTGGGAACTTGGCCATATTGCTTGGTTTCAAGAATACTGGATTGCGCGCAATCCGACTCGTAGTGAAGGCGTAGCGATGCGAAGCGGCCTTGCTAAAAAAAACTCAGTTCTTGCGCGTGCTGACCAGTGGTACGACAGCGCTAAAGTACAACACGAAACACGCTGGGATTCAGGATATCCGTCAAGTGACGAGTGCCTGACTTATGCGGCTCAAACGCTAGACCAGACTCTTACGCTGCTACACAGCACCTCAGACGACGACGCAGCGCTTTATTTCTATTGGCTGGTCTTACAACACGAGGCGATGCATCTTGAGGCCGGCGCCTATATGGCGCAAGCGCTCGGTATTCCCTTTGAGACAGCATGGGTATCTCCAGGCGCAACCGCATCGCCAAGCACAACCGCTAAGCTTCCCGCACAACGATGGACACTCGGCTGGGCGACCGACGGCTTTTGCTTTGACAACGAACTCATCTCCTGCACTATCGCACTCAAGCCGTTTGAAATTTGTCTTGAACCTGTTTCTTGGGCGCAATACATGGCCTTTGTGACAAAGACTGGGCATCGCTTGCCGCGGTATGTTCGTCAAACTGGGTCAAGCTTTGATGTTCAAACATTCGGCATCTGGATGCCTATGGTTATGCAAGCGCCCGCTGTTCATGTCTCGTGGGACGATGCCCAAGCCTACTGTGCCTGGGCGCAATGCCGCCTGCCTACCGAAGCCGAATGGGATTGTGCCGCCCGAACGCTCGCGAACTTTAACTGGGGTGAGGTATGGGAGTGGACACAAGATACGTTTGCACCCTTCGACGGTTTCGTCGTGCATCCCTACGCGGAATACTCTGCACCTTGGTTTGGAACACACAAAGTGATGCGCGGCGCGGCCCGTGTCACGCATCAGGCTTTACGAAACGTACAGTATCGTAATTTTTTCACTCCTGGGCGCTGCGATATCTATTCTGGCTTTAGAACCTGTGCGCTCTAGCCGGCAGTACTTAGCTAGCCCAAAATACAGCGTACTGCTCTTGCTGGTCGGTCCAGTGCTTGGTTTGCATAAAACCTGCCGACCGTAAAAGTTTTGAAAAATTTTCAACGGTCCACTTATACGAATTTTCAGTGTGAATCGTTTCGTTTTTTTGAAAAACACGCTGATGACCAGGCCAAGACACTGTCACTTCGCGACGCGCCTGCAAGTGCATTTCGATACGCGATTCTTTCACATTGAAATTCGCGAGGTGCTCCCAGTCGCGCACCTCAAAGTCAGCACCAAGCAAGCTATTCACGTGCCTGAGTACGTTTAAATTAAAGGCTGCCGTCACGCCGAGCTCGTCCGCGTACGCGCGCTCTAACACTGAAGAGTCTTTCACGAGGTCGATACCTATCAGCAAGCCCGAGCCGGGCTGTGCAGCTTTGCACACCGCGACGATACGTTGCAAAAAACCTAAGGCCTGGACAGGATCAAAGTTACCCAAACTAGAGCCTGGGTAGAACGCAAAGACAGGTTTCGCTGAGAGCTGCGCTTGCAGCTCGGGCGCGAACGTTAAGTCGCTTGAAAAATCCATTCCCACACCAGCCATGGGAACCTGGGGATGCTCACGTTGTAACCGCTCTAACGTGCCAGTGAGATAGTCTAGTGAAATATCCACTGCCACATATAAACCTGGAGGAGTCCGCTCGAATAATCGTGCCGCTTTTTCGCAGCTTCCCGCCCCTAGATCAAGCCAGGCTGCTCGTTCAGGGATCTGCGCGTGAATCGCCTGAGCATGGACACTGAAAATAGCGGTCTCAGTACGCGTCAAATAGTATTCGGGTAAATGCGTGATCGCGTCAAACAACGTTGACCCGAGCGCGTTATAGAAATACTTAGGCGAACAATGCGCAGCCGGAGCTAGCAGTCCCTGAGACAAGTCTTGGACGCTTGAGTCGGGAGCTGAACTCAGAGCATTGAAAAACGACGGTTTATTCGACAACATCAAGCAAGCCAGTTGAAATGCACTTAGAAATTAACCTTATCGCCGCCCTTAAGCTGCAACATGTCGCGCGCTTCGTCAGACGATGCGACGCTTAAACCGAGACCTTCAATGACTTGGCGCACAGCGCGAACCTGCATGGCATTGCTCTCAGCCAATTTTCCTGGCGCTATCCAGAGCGAATCTTCTAGACCCACACGCACATTGCCACCGAGCGCGACGGACTGTGCCGCGATAGGCAACTGATTTCTTCCTGCGCCCAAGACGCTCCAATAATAGTCATCACCAAACAGTCGATCTGCGGTTCGCTTCATGTGGGCCACGTCTTCGGGATGCGGTCCAATCCCGCCCAAGATCCCAAAAACCGACTGAATGAAGAATGGTGGCTTCACCAGACCACGGTCTGCGAAGTGACGCAAGGTGTAAAGATGCCCAATGTCGTAACACTCAATTTCAAAGCGCGTGTCATTAGCCGCGCAGGTTGTCAGAATATTTGCGATGTCCCGGAAGGTATTTTTGAATATTCTGTCATCAGATTCTTCAAGGTAAGGCTTTTCCCAATCAAACTTGAACGTTGGGTATCGCGCCAACATTGGGAACAAACCAAAGTTCATTGAACCCATGTTTAACGAAGCCACCTCGGGTTTGAAATATGCGCAAGGCTTAAGGCGCTCTTCAACACTCATCGTCGGTGCACCACCCGTTGTGATGTTAATCACCACATCGCTGTTATCTTTGACGCGTTTCAAGAAAGGGGTAAAGGCCTCGGGGCGTTGATCAGGCCGTCCATTGACAGGGTCTCGTGCATGCAGGTGCACCAAGGCCGCGCCCGCAGCATGCGCCTCAAGTGCCGCATCCGCAATTTGATCTGCCGTAATGGGCAAATGGGGTGACATCGTCGGAGTATGTATTGCACCTGTCACCGCACAGGTGATCATGACTTTCTTGTGTTTTGCTTTTGAAGTGCTCATTGATAGTTTCCTAATTTACGAATCAACCCGTACCTCGCCAACACGCTTATACGCAATCAGTCTTGCCACCACAGGTGAGATGATACGATATCCAAGCTTTTGTTGAGCCGTTTAAATTTAGGACAAAACCGATCTGAGTGCTGGAGCCAGCTAAACTTTCTAAGTTATCCAAGGATAGCCATATGTTTGATAAAAAAATCGTATTAGGCTTCGTCACATTTCTCACGTTATCTCTGACCGCTGCAGCCACTGAGATGCCGTACGGCGCTCTCGTATCAGATGGCTTTCGACAACAGGCAAGGATTGCCTATGTCACTCCCCCGAAACAAGCAAAAGTATTGCCATCAACAACAACCGACACACCCGCTGAGGCAAAGCAAATTTTAGATGGCTTGTTTGATCGTAACAATACAAAAGCTTTGGTTGTCGCACGCGGCTCTGAAATTCTGTACGAACGTTACAGATTTGGCGTTGGAAAAAGAAGTACGCCCCTAGGGTACTCAATGTCAAAAAGTTTGACCGCACTGGCGGTGGGGCGTGCTATTTGTGATGGCCACATCAATAGCATTAACGACCCCATCAAAAGATATGTTCCACGTCTAGCGGGAACATCATGGGGCGAAGCCAGCGTAAAAGATGTCTTACGCATGTCTAGTGGTGCCTACAAAACCGAACTGAGATTCAATGGCCACAAGAATCAAGAACAAGAACGGAGTATTGGCGCTGCAATCGCAGAAGGAAAAATGAATACAGACTTTATCGAACTGATGAAGACAAATGATGAAAAACAATTCCCTTCAGGCAGCGCGTTCAACTACAGTAATTTTGACACTGTCGCGTTGGGTTTGTTAGTTCAGGCGGCAACAAAACTGTCTTTTTCGGAGTACTTTGAAAAAGCGATCTGGCATGATGTCGGTGCTGAATCTCGCGGCGCTTGGATGATAAACGGCAACGGACAAGCTTCAACCTATCAAGGATTCAGCGCAAGACCTCATGATTGGATTCGGTTGGGTGTGATGGTTCTTAATGAACTTGGTAACAAAGATTCATGCTTTGGAAAATTCCTTACGGATGCAACCTCACATCAAATCGCCTCAATAGGCCCTGCGACTTCATATGGCTATCAGATTTGGATCGGCTGCCATGCATCGGAAACTAATTTTTGTTTTGTAGGGTTTGGCGGCCAGTATTTACTTTTTAATGTCGCGACCAATACGGTTATTTATCACCACGCCACGACATTCTCTCGTGTCGTTTGGCAAACCCCTCAAGTGATGGACGCACTGCTACCAGCATTAGCTAAAGCAAAGTAAAGGTCAAGTGCGTGGCGCTGCGTGGGCGCCTCGTTCACCTAAAAGAGCGACACTTAAGTTCGATAGCGCTCACGGACCCGCTGCACAGCCTCACGCGCCAACACTGCCGAAAGGCCACAATACTCGGTCGGATCCATCAACTTGGTGATGGCTGCAGAATGCAAACGCTCGGTCACACGTGGGTCTGCACTTAACAATTCGCTAAACGCTTTGTTTTCAACAAACGCCGCTTGCGCCGCATCATAAACAACGTCATGGGCGTGTTGTCGCCCAAGCGTTGCCCCCAAGGTCAGCATCACGGCCTCGGCCATAATGAGTCCACCACTCAGATCGAGGTTTTTTCTCATCCTCTGAGGGTCGAGTTTTAAGCCTTGTATTACCTGTACCAAGCGCGCCAACATGTCGCCTGTCGCGATACAGGCACGAGACTCTGCAGTGTCGATCATTAACGAAGTTGTGCGATCAGCCTCATGCTCGGTTTGCATCGCTTCCAGCGCCAAGGGAACTTGAGCACGAATTTCTGCAGCTGCAGCAATGATGTCTTGGCATAATTTTGGATTGCGCTTTTGCGGCATCGTCGAGCTACCGACAGTACCAGGAGGAACCGGCTCTTCAACCTCAGCGAACTCCGTTTTCATGAGCTCATAGATTTCTCGCCCAATTTTGCCGCAAGTGGCAGCGAGCATTGCAAGTACGCAAACATTTTCTGTGAAGTGATCTGAAATCGAACGCGAAGGAACCCGCATTGACGTCATGCCAAGCCTTTCGCCCATTCCTCTTTGTACCGCGGGGCCTTGCTCACCTAGCGAGGCGTAGGTGCCGGCCGCACCACCCAGCATCGCCACAAAAATACGTGGGGCGGCCTGCTCTAGCCGCTCGAGATGTCGCAGTATTTCATCAATCCAAGTTGCAACTTTTAGCCCGAATGTCGCCGGAACGGCATGCTGCCCGTGTGTGCGCGCCGCGATCGGCATGTCTGCGCTCTTTTCTGCTAGGTCGGCCATCGCTTCCAGCAGATCTTGGAGCAATTGAATAAAAATTTGATGCGCCTGTCGTAACACCAACAAATCGCCCGTTTGGGTAATGTTTTGTGTCGTAGCCCCCCAATGGACCCAACCACCGTGTGGCTCCCCGACTAATTGGCTCAGTTCCCACACCAAAGGCACTAGTGTGTGTCCCGTACGTGCGAAGCCTTCATCGATGCGAGCACGATCCATCAGAGAAATATCTGCACACTTTGCAATGGCGGCGGCTGCCTCCTCTGGAATGATGCCTAAAGCCGCCTGTGCTTGCGCCAACGCGACCTCAACATCCAACCAGGCTTGCCAACGATTTTCTAATTTATAGAGGGCGCGGATTCCAGGATCACTGACTCGTGTTGCGGTGGGCAGTTCGTCGCTCATTGGCGGTCTCCTTCAGAATCATTCGTCGCGGGCTAACCAAAACCACCGCAGGACTTCATCATACCTAGGTTTGTCTGGTAAGCGCCAGCGCATCGACCGCTGCAAGCTTGAGGCACTGCCTTTTGATGCGCTACTAGTCTTTTCCACACTTCTTAGACGACCTCGTCATGAATGCTTGGGACCCCATACCCACTTGATCAAAATAGCCTTTGTTGACTTGACCCAAGGCCAAAATCGGACGCATCACACCGCACATAACAAAATAGCTACTTTGTCACTATGATATAATGACAATTATGATTGTTTACAAGTATTTGTAATCGTATTTATCAAATACGATTCTTTGAACATCAACGTTGGTGTACTTATCTTTTAGAGCTTATGCGCGCACTTGCCATACTTCTAGTCATGCTGCTCAGCGCGTGCGCAGTTCCCCCTGGTGGCAGTATCCTAAACCCTGCGCCGGCAGAAGAGCCTTCACCGCTAGAAGCCGTCATCGCCCTGAGTAAAAAAATAAAATCACTCTGTATTGAACCAGAGTATGCGACGTATTTTGCCAAGACCTTTTGCACACCCAGCGAATTGAGCCTTGCCATGATGTCCGACAGAACCAAAATCACTGAGGCACAAAAAACCGCTCTTAACGCTTGGGCCCAGGCGTATGACAAACTTGCTAACGAAATGAACGAGGCGCTGGCGTTAACATCGGCCGCAAACAAGCAGATGGCCGATTACAACAAACTCGTTGCGTTTCCAGCAGCTCAAAAAAATCGCTTAGATCTTTATCAAGGAAACATTACTTGGGGTGTTTACAACCGTAAACGTAAAGAAATATCGGATGGTATGGCCGCTGAAAGCAGACGGGTTGTCCAGCAGAAGATTTAAGGCCCAGCCAATAGCGCTTTATCGAGAATGAACGCACACGCGAATATGCTCAAAAATGGCCCGAAGGGTATGGGATTTTGAAGCGTCAAACGTTTGAATTTAATCAGGATTAGGCCAACAATTAACCCGAGTATCGAGGCAAAACACAATATCGGGAAGATTGCTTGCCAGCCTAAAGTCGCTCCAATCGCTGCCAGCAATTTTGCATCACCTTGTCCGATCCCGCGTCGTTTTGTAATTTTAAAATAACATTCATCGACTAACCGTAGCAATCCATACCCGATCATGATGCCAAGCAATGCCTCAGCGGTTGAGCAAAAATTATTTGTACTAAACGTGTTGAAAATCA
>CAIUZV010000214.1 GCA_903903735.1 uncultured beta proteobacterium
AGGACTCATTCACTCCGCAAGGGGAGCAACTGTCCTACATGCAACGCTGGGAAGCTCATCCCAATCGTCTACGGCCTGCCTGACCGTGAGGTTATGGAACAGAGCGAGCGAGGCGAGATAGAGCTTGACGGTTCTTTGGTTCGGCGGGTTAGGGCCCCAGAGTGCGGCGACGAAAGCTACAAAACCGCAAGAGAAGCCCAGGCCATGGATCGGCTATTCTACGCCCAATGAAAACCAACATTCTCAAGGCATTTCATCGACTTACGCTTGAACACGAGCGCAACCTAGATGTGTATACAAGCCGAAGTCCAAATCGCATCAACAGCATAGGTGAAGCTCTTGAGGAATACGTCAAGGACCTTCTGTGTGACACCACAAAAGAAACTGATGCAACCAAAAAAGATGCCAAATATAAAAAACACTTCTCCTATCTTGGGAATCAACATAATCCGCCTGATCTAATCATCGCAGGGGGCGACGCCATTGAAGTTAAGAAAGCTGAAAAAGCAGGGCGGCTCGCACTTAACAGTTCTTACCCAAAAGATAAACTCCATGCGGACAACCCTCTGATTTCAGAAGCGTGTCGCACATGTGAGGACTGGACCGTAAAAGATGTGTTTCACGTCGTTGGAATTGTCCCAAACAAGCGCATTCAATCGCTATGGTTTGTGCATGGAGCATGCTACGCAGCTGATCGCAAAGTATATGAACGGATCAAAGAGACAATTTCCACAGGTGTTAGTTCAATCGGCGGGGTAGAGTTTGCTGAAACAAATGAGGTCGGACGAGTGAATCGTGTTGATCCACTAGGTCACACTCACCTAAGGATCCGGGGAGTTTGGGAGATTGAAGGTCCTGATCGAGCCTTCGGATCACTGCTTCCGGAACAATCAACTGCAAGCTTTATAGCTACCGTAGTAGTCTCACGCGAAAAGTACAAATCGTTTCCACAAGCTGATCGCTTTGCCCTAGAACAAGGGCATTCGCGCTCTATCGAAGTTGCAAATGTGGAGATCAAATCTCCAAACAATCCAGCTAAAGTGATGAGCGCCGTAGTCTTGAGGTATATGGAAAAATGAAAATCGCATCTCTGTTTTCAGGTGCTGGCGGACTAGACTTAGGGTTCAAAAAAGCTGGATTCGACGTGGTTTGGGCCAATGAGTATGACTCGACGATTTGGCAAACATTCGAAGCCAACTTTCCGGATACAGTGCTTGACCGCAGAAGTATTGTGGACGTTCCCGCGTCAGTCATTCCATCCGTTGATGGAATCATAGGCGGGCCACCGTGCCAAAGCTGGAGCGAGGCTGGGGCGCGACGAGGGATCACTGACAAGAGGGGGCAACTATTCTTTGAGTATGTGCGTATCCTCAAGGAAAAGCAACCAAAGTTTTTTCTCGCCGAAAATGTCTCAGGCATCCTGCATCCGCAACATGAAGAGGCGCTCGCAAACATTATTGCAAGCTTTGAAGATGCGGGATTTCTCGTCTCCTGGAAACTGCTGAATGCTAAGCATTACGAAGTGCCGGAAGATCGACAGCGCGTGATTATTGTTGGTTATCGAAAAGATCTCGGACTTCGCTACACGCATCCCAATCCTATGACTAGAAGTTTGGTGTTGAAAGACGCGATACTAGATCTCCCCGCAGCTTCACCTGCGCTGGAAAAAAACAAGACTAATGGTCCACGACTTGGGATTCCAAATCACGAATACATGGTCGGTGGATTCTCAACAATTTACATGTCGCGGAATCGTGTTCGCACCTGGGATGAGCCGTCTTTCACGATTCAAGCTGGTGGCAGGCATGCGCCAATCCATCCTCAGGCGCCGGTGATGGAACTTGTTGAGAAGGATGTCCGGCGGTTTGTTGTCGGTCAGGAAGATCTATATCGAAGATTGTCCGTCAGAGAGTGTGCTCGGATTCAGACTTTCCCAGACGATTTTATCTTTCACTACCGCGATGTAGGGGATGGCTACAAAATGGTCGGTAATGCAGTTCCAGTGCAGTTTGCATTCCATCTTGCGCGTCAAGTTTTAGCTGATTTGTCGGGCGTAGCGAATGGTGAGCCAGCTTCCGTATGAAGCCGGTAACGTCCCGCGACACACTGAAGGCTTTGCAGAAGCGCCTACCAAAGTCAATTACTCCTGAGGTATACGCGGTCTCACTCGCGTCCTTGTTTGTATGTGCCTTATTGGCATTCAGTCTCGGTGCTAGCACTGGTTACAACAGGGGGTATGACGTTGGATATTCAAGTGGATACGACAGTGGCTATGAGGAGGGGTATGACGTCGGATATGACGCTGGTTATGACGAGGGATACGAGGCCGGCTACTCCAGTGGCTATGAGGATGGGTATTCCGAGGGAGTTGATGACGGTTTTGACGATGGCTACGATGATGGCTATGAGGATGGGTGCAATTACGCAAAAAGCCGTGCAACTAGTTACTCTTATGCCAGCTGTTCGCAAATATTTTCGCCCTTCGACCCCTTATCTCCATAGGGCGTCACTTCAGCATTCAGGTTAGGGTGGAGTACTTTTGCTCAGGATGGATCTAGAAAGGCTTCGCAAGTTTTCCCGAGAACAAGGTTTAAGGAGGCTTGCTGGCCGTAACGGCGAATATCTGTATGAATTGGCGTGGATGCCACGGGAGTTCGTCTTCAGCCGCTCCAACCTAGCTGCCGCGAATCTCAAGGGCTTCTGCCTGATTAACGCAATGCTTGGAAGTGCAAATCTTAGCCAAGCTGATTGCACGAATGCCAACCTTACTGGCGCTAATCTTATTGGAGCAGACTTGAGCGGAGCAAACCTAACTCGAGCCAAATTGTGCAACGCGCTTTTGACTCATGCGAATCTAATCAACGCTAAACTCAGTTTTGCGGACCTAGACGGCGCTGACCTTACAGGCGCGACGATGCCAGATGGTACGACTTATGACGGTTCTTACCCATAGGCGCCAAATCAACCCAACTCGCCACGCCGCGCGGGCCACTCACTAAGCAATCAGCTGGGACTTGCGGTGGAACTAGCAATGTCTTC
>CAIUZV010000215.1 GCA_903903735.1 uncultured beta proteobacterium
ACACCGACCCAGCGGTGTTGAAAGAGGCCGACTTCATCATCATCGCTGTGCCCACCCCAGTGGGTGTGGCGCACCAACCCGACTTCACGTCCCTCATTAAAAGCAGTAAAGCAGTGGGCAAGCACATGAAGCGCGGCGCCTTCGTAGTGTATGAGTCCACCGTTTACCCCGGCGCGACGGAAGAGGTGTGCATCCCTGTACTCGAAAAGCACTCCGGTTTCAAGTGGAAGCAGGACTTCTGGGTTGGTTACAGCCCAGAGCGAATCAACCCTGGCGACAAAGAGCGCACCGTTACCAAAATTGTCAAGGTGGTGTCGGGTGACACCTCGGCCACCCTTGACAAGGTAGCAGAGGTTTATGGCAGCATCATAACCGCCGGGATTTATAAGGTTAGTAGCATCAAGGTGGCTGAAGCCGCCAAGGTAATTGAAAACACGCAGCGCGACCTCAACATCGCCCTAATGAATGAGTTGGCCATCATCTTTGAGCGAGTGGGCATCGACACGCTGGAAGTTCTTAAGGCCGCCGGCACAACGTGGAACTTTTTGCCCTTTCGGCCCGGACTGGTTGGCGGCCACTGCATCGGCGTGGACCCATATTACCTGACCCACAAGGCCGAGATGCTAGGCTACCACTCGCAAGTCATTCTGGCTGGTCGCCGCATCAACGATGGCATGGCCGCCTACGTAGCGCAGCAAACTATCAAGCAAATGATTAGCAACGGCATCAATATCAAGGAAGCCAATGTTATTGTGCTGGGCCTGACTTTTAAAGAAAACTGTTCAGATCTGCGTAACAGCAAGGTGGCCGACTTAGTTAAGGAGTTGCAAGACTTCGGCTGTGAAGTTTACGTGCACGACCCTCTGGCAGAGCCCGAGCAGGCCCTCTACGAATACGGCATCACCCTTAGCGAGTGGGGGCAGTTGCCCCATAACGCTGACGCCATCGTCGCCGCAGTCTCGCATGCTGAATACACTTCCCAGCCCTTGTCCAAACTGCTGTCCCCATTGAAGCTGGGCGGTGTGTTCATCGACATCAAATCCTCCTATTTGCCCGAAGCCATTAAAGCTGCGGGTGCGTGCGTATGGCGCCTGTGAGGCTACCCCTTGAATCTTGAATCTTAAACATATGAAAATCCTCGTCACTGGCTCTGCTGGCTTCATCGGCTCTGCCCTCACCCTGCGTTTGCTCGAACGCGGCGACACGATTATTGGGATTGATAACCACAACAACTATTACGACCCTGTCATCAAAGAAGCGCGCTTGGCACGCCATGCCAATAACCCCAACTATACCCACCTACGCATAGACCTGGCTGACCGCCAAGCGATCGAAGCTGCCTTTGCCACTCACAAGCCACAGCGCGTGGTAAACCTTGCCGCACAGGCTGGGGTGCGCTACTCCATAGACAACCCTCTAGCTTACATCGACAGCAACATAGTCGGCTTTGCGCACATTCTGGAGGGCTGCCGCCATCACGGCGTTGAACATCTGGTGTATGCCAGCAGCTCCAGCGTTTATGGTGCTAATACTGCTATGCCGTTTTCGATACACCAAAATGTGGACCATCCCTTGAGCCTTTACGCCACCAGCAAGAAAGCCAACGAACTCATGGCGCACACCTACAGCCACCTCTATGGTCTACCCACCACCGGTCTGCGCTTCTTCACAGTCTACGGCCCTTGGGGCCGGCCCGACATGGCGCTGTTCAAGTTCACCAAAGCTATTCTTGCGGGAGAGCCGATTCAAGTCTTCAACCACGGCAAGCACCGGCGCGACTTTACCTATGTGGACGACATCGTCGAAGGCGTTATCCGCACGTTAGACCGCCCAGCCCCCGCTAACCCGGATTGGGACAGCAACTTGCCCGACCCCGGTACCAGTTTAGCCCCTTGGCGCGTTTACAACATCGGCAACAACCAACCGGTAGAACTGATGAGCTACATTGAAGCCATAGAAAATGCCTTGGGCAAAAAAGCCATCAAAAAAATGCTGCCTCTGCAAGCCGGTGATGTGCCTGAAACCTACGCAAACGTGGACGACTTGGTCGAGCAATTTCAATACCAGCCCGCCACATTAGTCGAAGAC
>CAIUZV010000216.1 GCA_903903735.1 uncultured beta proteobacterium
GTTGCTGATTATCAGCCGCGCACCGATCTTGGGGCAACTCAAGTAATCTAGCAGTATGCTTTCCCCATTCAAAACACCTGAGGTCAAGAACGATGCTGTCATATTGGATGCAAACGGTTAATAACAAAACTGTACTCGAGCAACGCGATATCGAGCGCCCCACGCCAGGCCCTAAACAAATTCTGCTTCGCCTACACGCGGCGAGTTTGAATCGCGGAGAATTTGTGATTGGCCATGGCCTACATAAAGGCGGACAAGCTAGCGCGATTGGCATGGAGGGCGCGGGCGTCATCGCGGCTATCGGTAGTGAGGTCAAGGGCTTTAAGGTAGGCGACAAGGTCATGGGCCGTTGCCGTGGCGCCTTTGCTGAATATGCCACGATGGATAGCGTTGAAGTCATGCTCATCCCTGCCTCGCTCAGTTTTGAACAGGCCGCAAGCGTGCCGCTGACCTATTTAGTTGTGCATGACATGCTTTCCCTTCAGGGTAAGCTGCAAGCAAACGAGTGGCTGCTCATCCATGGCGTGTCGTCAGGCGTCGGTGTCGCTGCACTACAAATGGGTAAAGCAATGGGAGCTAAAGTCATCGGGACCTCTGGCTCGCCAGAAAAACTCGCACGCTTGAAAGACTACGGCCTGGACGTGCCACTGTGCTTGCGAGGCGCAGGTTTCGAAGACGCCGTGATGAAAGCAACTGACGGCAAAGGCGCTAATCTTGTCGTCGACACAGTCGGTGGTTCGGTCTTTGCCGAAAGTATTCGCTGTATGGCGTTTGAGAGCCGTTTCGCGATGGTCGGCTACGTAGATGGCGTACTGACTGCAGAGCTCGATTTACTCGCGCTTCATGCAAAGCGTTTACGTCTGTTCGGGGTATCGAACAAGTTGCGTTCAGCAGAGCAACGCGCAGAGTTTCTGCCTGAATTCAAGGCCGAGGTGCTGCCTGCGATTGCGGACGGTCGTATCAAACCACTCGTAGACCAAGCTTTCCCCTTCGAGCAGCTCGCCCAGGCGAAAGAAATGATGGAGACCAACAAGCACGTCGGCAAGATCGTGCTGCAGATGCCCGTCTGATTAGACTAATCGTCTTATCAGAATGTGTAGGCGGACTCCATCTCACGGCGGATCTTGAAGGCTGCCGTATTGGGGTCCATCTGTACATCATCCCAGCAAAGGCTCTGCCCCTTTGCTACGGGGCGTATGACCTTAACGTTGTGTGCCATCCCTAACGGTAAACCGCCCATGCGCTTGGAGGTCGCTGCGGGTAACAACTTGCCCCACACGGTATAGCCGCCCTCTCCGTCTAGCATTTCGCCTACTTTTAAATCTCTTTTAGCGGTTGCGACCACGTCTGCATTCCAACTGGTGGCTACACCCGTGGCCTCGCCCCGCAAGGCAACGCTTGCCACACTCACGCCGACTTCTAGTCCAATCAGATGCCAACGCTTGTACAGCGTGAAGTAGCGACCAGAGGGGTCTGTGTGCGCCTTGTACTCTTCAAAACAATTCTTGATGTAGTCCGTTTCGGCTTCAACCGTGACCCACACTCCCATGCGGATGTCATAGGGAATCACACGCCCGTCTTTTTCAAGGCTCGAGATCACCTCAACCATCCCCTTGCGCTCAAGCACACCGCCTTCGCTGACAGGACGTGTCACGAAGGGGATATCCTCCACACTTGCGGGCGGGTAAAGCAAGCCATCGGAAGGCACACCGAGCCCTGTCGCATTAGCAACGGCCGTGCTCTCGATTGAAGGCTTTGACCCATCAAGAAAGCTATTAAACATCTTGGGATTCAATCCGCCGCGCACTGCTTGCTCAGGTGTCAAACCCCAGTGTTGCCAAACGGTGTCCGGTGTTGACTCTGAATAATGCGGCAGCCACTTGTGTCCACGACCCGCTGCAACTACGGGGAACCCACAGGTGCGCGCCCAGTCAACCAAGTCACAAATCAATGCGGGCTGATCGCCAAACGCGAGTGAGTAGACAACGCCTGCGGCCTTCGCGCGCGACCCCAACAAAGCACCACAAAACGCATCGGCCTCAACCGTCACGTTCACAACATGTTTTTTATTGGCGAACGCTTCCAAAATGTGATCAACCGCGTGCATCGGTGAGCCCGTACATTCAACCACCACATCAACAGACGGATGACGCACCAAGGCTTGCCAATCATCCGAAACAAACGTCGTTCCGTTTTTCACCGCATCATCTAGTGACTTTGCCTCACAGCGCTGCGCGTCCCAGCCGACCCGCGCCAGATTCACGCGCGCTGCCGCAGGAGACAAGTCAGCAATGCCGACAAGATGCACACCAGGGGTGCGCGGGATCTGCGACAAGTACATCGA
>CAIUZV010000217.1 GCA_903903735.1 uncultured beta proteobacterium
AGGTCGCGCGCGTTGGTGGAGATGGCACAGCACTCTTAGCCTCGTACACAGCTTTAGTACGCAAATATGAAAAAGAATACCCCTACGTCACGGGTATCGATCGTTTCGTAGCGCGTAAAAAATGACTTTAAGAAACGCCTGTCAGAAGTTAATTACGACCTCTCGGTCGGTCACGCGCGCCATGGCGGGCGTGACCGGTTTATTGACGATCGTCATGATGCTCGGGGTTGTAGTCGATGCCTTCCTGCGGGGAACTACAGGGATCGCAGTCTGGGGGGTGCTTGAGCTATGCACCCTTTTACTGCTTGCAATGATTTATTTTGGCTTGCCGTCGACGCAGAGCGAACGAGAAAACTTTCGTGTCTCGATCATCACTGACCTCATGCCGATGAAACTCAATCTGTTCATCAGCGGCATGTTGTTAGTGTTACAGATAGTGGTCTTAGGTTTGCTGTGTTGGTTTACATGGCGTTCTGCGATATTTTCGTTTAACCGCGACGAGGTCTCAATTGGTTTGGTTGAAATTTCGTTGTGGCCACATCGTTTCATGATCGCCATGGGTCTTACGGTGCTCACGTTCCAAAGCGTAGTATCTGGCCTTGATCTGTTGCTGAATGGAAAACATCCTTTCGCTCCGGACCAAGCGATCGAACTTGCACAAGCCGTCAGGCAACAAACATTATGAGCCCAGCAGAGCACGGATTTTGGTTAGTGAGTGGACTATTCGTTTTGTTGGCATTAGGTTTGCCAATTGCGATGTCTTTACTTGCTTGTGGACTCATTGGCATTTTGGCAGTGCAAGGATGGGGCGCGGCCGACTATCTGCTGGGGACGCTGCCCTATTCAGTATCGGCTGAGTTTGCGTTTATTGTGATCCCACTGTTTTTGTTTATGGGACACATGGCATTCTCAGCTGGGATTTCTGAAAAGGGCTTTCGCGCAGCAACCGTTTGGTTAGGACATATTCCAGGCGGTCTAGCTATCTCTGCGATTGTGGCCTGCGCGGCCTTTGCAACGGTCTCAGGATCTTCTATTGCAACCGCTGCGACGATTTCAAGAGTGGCTATTCCTGAGCTCTTAAAAGCCGGTTATTCAAAATCGCTTGCAGGCGCCTGCGTGGCAACGGGTGGTACGTTGGGGGTGTTGATCCCTCCGTCGACCATTATGGTGCTGTACTCCATCGCGACCGAAACGCCCATACCTGAGCTATTTATGGCGGGGATTATTCCTGGCATTTTGACGGTACTGATCTACGGTCTTGGTATTTACGTAATGGTTAAACGTGATCCCAAAATGAGCAGCATCACAGTACATGCTCGCACCGGATTTAAAGAGCGTCTGCGCGCCACCTTTATGTCGTGGGAGATTCTTCTACTATTCGGCATCGTGATGGGGACGCTCTATACAGGGATGGCAACTGCCACCGAGGCGGCCGGGTTTGGCGCACTCGCGGCACTGGTAATTGCGATTTCACGCGGAACAAGTTGGAACGAGATCAAAGAAGGGCTGCGGACTTCTGGTTCAAGTACCGCGGCAATATTCTTTTTGATCATAGGCGCAGGCGTGTTTAGCGCAGCGCTTGCAACGACACAAATACCTCAGAGCCTTTCTGTTTGGGTCGCCAACTTAAATCTACACCCCACGGTCTTAATAATCTGCCTATTAATTCCCTTTCTAGTTTTGGGTTGTTTTGTTGATGCAGCGTCGATGGTGCTGCTGACGATGCCAGTTGTTTTCCCAATTGTGAAGCAAGCAGGGATCGATCCCGTTTTGTTCGGGATTCTGGTCGTGAAAATGACCGAGATCGGTAACATCACCCCCCCGGTAGGACTGAATGTATTTGTGGTGGCAACCACTAATCCTGTCCTGACGATTCGAGAAATCTTTAAGGGCATCACACCTTTTTTCTTTATGGAACTATTGGTTGTTGCACTCCTAATCGCTTTCCCGAGCATTACTCTCATTGCTGTTCGATAGACTGTGTGTCATTTGTAGGAGGCCTGCGTGGCAAAAGCGTATTTGATGGGCCATATCACCATCACGAATCCTGAGGGATACAAAAAATATTCGCAGGCCGTTCCTGCAACGATCGAAATGTATGGTGGCAAGTATCTTGCCCGCGGTGGCGCAAGCACCCAGCGAGAAGGTGAGGCGCTGCGTGACAGACATGTGATCGTTGAATTTCCAAGCAGACAAGCGCTCGATACTTGGTACGACAGCGCTGAATATCAGGCAGTCTTGCCTCACCGCACCAACAACTCTATCGGTCAAATCGTTCTGGTTGACGGGCTTTGACGAAGAACCTAAGGTGCTGTGCTCTTTTGCGCCGCCGCGCCTGAATCACTACCTGTCGTCTCTGCAGACCACGCGCGTGGTCGTGGTGCAAACCAGATGGCGATTGCGCCTAACAAGAAGGCCAAGGCGACTATCGCCATGATCGCGTTTGTGGCGATCATCAAGCTTTGAGCGCTCAATAATCGATCCATCATTGAATAGATTTTGTTGCTCTCCACGCCGCTCTGAGACAATGCCTTGAATAGGTCACCACCGGCGTCAATCGACCCCACGAGATCAGCATAAACGGTGGCGGTATAGCTTTCCCAATTTGTTGTCATCACTGAAATCGCAAACGCCGCCAATAGCGTTCTTGAAAAATTCAGCAGTCCCGCCGCGGATGCCGTCTCATCTGTGTTCACACTGGCTAAAGCCATACCAGACACCGATATAAAAAAGAAGGGCATGCCAAGCCCCATTATCATTATCGGAAATGCGATATCCCAGTAGGTTAATTCAGTACTGCCGAGGCACCTCAATGCCGTCACACCCGATAGCCAGATCAACCCGCCGCTAATTAGCTTTCTGCGATCTACCTTAACCGCGAGTCTTGCCACGAAGGGAGCCATACAAAGCGAGAACAGTCCGGTCCACCCTATCGTTCTGCCCGCCTGACTTGCGGTGTAATCCATATTCAATTGGAGCCACAGCGGTGTCAGCACATTGAGGGTCATAAATGATGCGTATCCAATGCTCATGACCAACACCGCCACCCAAAACGCCCTATGTCGAAACACTTTCAGGTCGACGATTGGATGATCAATGTTCAGTTCCCAAATTAAGAAGGCTGCAAAGCCAATGAGCGATACGATTGCGAGCAAGGTGATTGTGGTCGAAGCGAACCAGTCGCTTTCCTTGCCTGTGTCTAGCATGACCTGCAACGCAGTCACCCAGATAATCAACAGCACAAGACCGACAACATCAATGGGGAGCTTTCTAATTGGAAGTTCGTAACGTGCCAATAACTTAATAGAGAAATACACAACCACAACGCCGAGAGGAATATTGATAAAGAATATCCACGGCCAAGACCAGTTTTCACAAATCCAGCCACCAAGAACAGGCCCAGTGATTGGCGCAAGCAGCGTTGTCATAGACCATAGCGTGATCGCCATTCCAGCTTGTTCTTTAGGAAATATGCGCAGCAGCAAGGTTTGAGAGAGCGGCATTAAGGGGCCCCCTGCAAGGCCCTGCAATACCCGAGCGGCGACCAGCATCGATAAGGAGGTCGCTAGACCACAAAAAATTGAAAATAGTACGAATAGACCTGTTGCAGAGATAAATGTGCGAACCAAGCCAAACCGCGCGCTTAACCAGCCGGTCAACGGTAAGACGATTGCCTCGGCGACGGCGTACGAAGTAATTACCCAAGTACCTTGTGTCGTTGTTGCACCTAGGCTGCCCGCGATATTGGGGATCGATACGTTGGCGATCGTCATATCCAAGACCACCATGAAGTTCGCGCCAGCGATGACCACCGCCGCCGCCCACAGGCGAAACCCACTTAAAGGTGCCACGTTACTCTGGTCCATTAGTCTACCAATCGACTATTTGTCGCTAGCATCAATATTGATACGCACCGTCATTGATAACCCCACGGTTAATGGGTGAGCTTTCAGTTCGGTCGACTCCAGCTTGATACGCACAGGGACGCGCTGTACAACCTTAATCCAATTACCCGTTGCATTCTGTGCAGGAATAATGGCGAAGGCAGAACCCGTGCCTGCAGCAAACCCCTCTACGCGCCCTTTAAAAACAACCCGTGACCCATAGAGATCAGAAGTCACCTCGACAGCCTGTCCAACTTTGATTTTGGAGAGCTGTACTTCTTTGAAATTGGCGTTAACGTGCATGTCGTCTACCGGAACAATCACTAGCATCGACTGACCGCTCTGCACACGCTGACCAACTTGGATCTGTAGTTTAGACACGACCCCAGTAACTGAAGCCCGTATCTCCGTACGACGATGATTGATCTGTGCTTGCTCGAGCCTAGCGCGAGCAAGCATCACCTCCGAGTGCGTGGGGACGGCGGTTCCCGCAATCAACGTAATGTTCATATTTCTTTCGGCTTTTGCAGAAGCGAGATTTGCCTCAGACAAGGTCAAATTGGCTTGCGCTAACGCAAGTTCAGCTTGCGCCCCGATCGCGGCGCTCTCGGCACGCGTCAGTTCCTCACCCGATACCGACCCAGTTTTTTCAAGCGCCTTACGTCGGGCAAAGTCAACCGATGTTCGCTGCTTGGCTGTCGAGGCCGACTCCACCTGTGCCTTGGCACCCCGCATCTCTGCTTCGCGAGCAAGAACTTTGGCAGCGAGCAACTCGTCACGCACAAAATATCCTTCGACTCGACGTAGGGCAAGATCGAGGTCTGACTGGGCTTGTTTGACTGCCAATGAGGTATCCGCATCGTCAATCAGCGCCAGAATGTCTCCCGCCTGAACGCGTTGCGTGTCATGTACCCTGACCTCTTTAATCGTGCCCTCGACTGCTGTCGTCACTTGAGACAGTTCAACCGCCGTATAGGCATTATCAGTCACCACAAACTGCGAAGAGTAGAACAGCCAATACACGAGCCAACTTGCGCCAGAAACAAGCACTACCGCCGCTAGTCGTAGGAACCACAGCTTACGCCTCGCTCTATTGCTCTCGGCCTGCGGGTCCATCTCTGTCGTGGAGCTCGTCATTGTCATTCTTTTATTTGTTCGCAATTGGAGGTTGGGACTGTTGTTGATACCCCCCACCAAGCGCTCTGATTAATAGGACATCCAACAAAAGCCTTCGGGCGCGCAACTCAGTCACCGATCGTAGACTGGTGAGCATAATGTCTTCAGCAATCAGCACCTCGATATAGTTTGCGAGTCCACCACGGTAGCGACCA
>CAIUZV010000218.1 GCA_903903735.1 uncultured beta proteobacterium
CACCTTTTTGAGCGAGGGTGAGGGCGGCTTGGCGGCCGATACCGCTGGCAGCACCAGTGACTAATGCGACTTTGCCGTTGAGGGACATATCATTTTCCTTATGAGATAACGAAGAGAACATTTAAAGTGCAGCAGGGTTTAAGTGTTGATGAATGACGGACATCTCTTGGTCGATTGCAGCGACCGTATTATGTAATTGTGTCATGGGATAGCTGAGCGCGGGCTGACTACCGTCGCTCACGATTGTAGGTAGTGGTGGCAGATAGCCGCTTCGATGGGCTTCCAGAAAAGGAACAAGTGCCAGAAGATGATCTGTCATCGCGCTTGGCGCTTCAGGGGCCGTCGCGAGCGTGTGGACCACGGTTGCAATCTGAGACGCGAGCGTATGGTTTTGGATCATCAGGTTATTGAATTCGACCGCGTGCCATTGGCGCGAGTTTGGCTCGAGCATCATCCGGTAAAACGCATCGGCTAGATTGCTCAGCGCGACATAGGCGTTTTTACGTGATAATCGCCAGGCTAAGTCGGCGTGTTTAACCTGCTCGTTCAAAGGATTCTTCCCTGCTTGTTGAAACGCCGCGACATACTTCAACCCGGCACGTAAATACTCTCGGTTTGCTGAGATCGCTGCACGGGTGAGCGACGGCATAAACTGCGCTTCCCACCACGGCAAGAAGTAACTGCAGCCAAACGAGATGACTGAACCGATGAGGGTATCCAGGGCGCGATCCCCGATGACAGTTGCTGCAGTAGGATCGACAAAGTGGAAGGCCAGTAACACGGCGTTTGTGTTGAAGACTGACGCGACCATGTAGTTGATCTGTAGCATGCTGCCACCGATGATGGTGGACAGTACCATGATCAGGAGTAGCCAAGAGTTGTTCAGGTTGGCAAACATAATTCCAAGCGCGATGGCACAACCCAACAGTGTGCCCACTAAACGCCAGCCATTACGTTGGCGCGTCAGCGCAAAGCCCGGTTTCATGATGATGAGGACGGTTAGCAGGATCCAATAGCCTTGTTTCGCGAGCTGCGGCACGAGCGTCCAGACTGTCATGGCTACCCCGGCCGCAAGAGCGACGCGCAAGGCATATCTGCAAATCGGGGAGTCAAGACGTAGATTGCTGGTGATCATGCGTAAGCGATAGTGCTCACGCGATAGAAACTGACTGAGCGACTGATCGAGTATGACCGATTCCAAGGGCTTGGCATTCGGCTTACGCTGGGTGGCTTCGATCATCCTCTCAATGATGTCAGCGCTGTGGCGCAAGCGGCGTAGGATTTCAATGCATAAGTTGTAGGCGTTGGGATCGCGTTGTGCAAACCCGTTGCGTGTCATTTGTTCGATTTCATATTCCAGCGCGCGCAGTTCTGCTTTCACGCTACTACGATGGGAGGCTGCCGCCTCTCTTGAGACCGACAAGGCGATGTAGTCGAGATCGATCGACATCTTGCGCAAGGCATCACGCATGAATAGCAGCGCATCGGAATTGCCTAGTTTTTCTCTCAGTAGTGCGTAATCTGTGCGTGTGGCGACCAGTGTTTCAAGGATATCGATCATCTCGATAAACAGATTCCACAACATGATCCGTTTGGAGTCTGTGATGAGGCCCGCTTTAGCTAGCCCGCGCAAGACC
The DNA here is from genome assembly GCA_903903735.1 of uncultured beta proteobacterium. Taxonomy (GTDB): domain Bacteria; phylum Pseudomonadota; class Gammaproteobacteria; order Burkholderiales; family Burkholderiaceae_B; genus Zwartia. The sequence goes on from CAIUZV010000218.1 coordinate 1,638, forward strand.
ATGTCACGCGCAGCTTGGTGTTTGTCTGTCATGCTTGATTGGCAAGCCACCAGTTTGCGATAACTGTCTTCGAGGTCCCGACCGCAGTCATACATATCGGCGCGCCGGCCGACATAATCGGCCGTCGCGAAGAGTGCAACAGACAATGCTTGTTCTTTTTCTCGCACATGCATCACACGGCTCAACGAATAGCTAAACAAGGTGTAAAAAAGGCCGCCAGCGAAAGAGGTCAGTGTGTGTAGCCAGACCTCGTTGGTTGGCATCGCTTCGTGCATCGTGACGGTCATGAGCAACAAACAAGCGAAACCGATCTGCCCGCCTTTTTTGCCAAATACAGAGAGCATCGAATAGGCGAAGCACTGCCCAATGACTACAAACCAAATGAGCAGGGGGTGGCTTGAGGCTAAGCCGGTGATGGCCACTGTCAGGGTGCTCAGCAGCGCGCCACCCAGCATCTCCCGCACACGATGCTCGTGGGGGCCTGGTTGATCAATAAAGGCGACGCATAGTGCGCCGAAGGTCGCGATCAGGCCTGCCCCATACCATCCAAAGATTCCTCCCAGAATGGTGATGGGCAGCAAAATGCCAGCAGCCCGACGCACACCGCTATACAAGTGATGGCTAAACAAAAAGCGTTGGAGTTGGCTGACTGCGTCGTTCATCGGGTGTTGTAAGGGGGGGCAGGGATAAGCCAAGCGCACGCCCACTTAGGGTTTTGTGTGCAGCGCAGCAATTTATTCAATAATCTAGCACCGTCTCGGCGTCTACGGTGAAAAAGCTAGGGGCAAAGGCACATTTTGACCTAAATGCTCTGTGAGCCAACGATTTCGTCGATATTGCCGAGTTGCGCTGCGCCGCACAACACGGTAAAGTTTCAGGTTCGTGCCAAAAAACTAACCGTTTTTTCGTGCGATGGCTTTTAAAGTTTGGGTCACCACCCAACCATCTTTGCCATTTAACTTTTGCTGCTGCC
>CAIUZV010000219.1 GCA_903903735.1 uncultured beta proteobacterium
CGTTGTGCGTGGCACCCTTGAGTTGAACATTATCGTGTTCAGCGATGACAAGTATCGACATAATCAAATCACCTTAGCTTCATTCTTGAGTTTATCAACCAATGCCGCCACATCCGGCACCTTGACGCCAGCAGACCGGCCGGCTGGCTCACAGACTTTAAGTGTCTTGAGGCGCGGCGCAACATCCACACCCAGATCTTCAGGTGTGAAGGTATCGAGCTGTTTTTTCTTTGCCTTCATGATGTTGGGCAACGTCACGTAGCGTGGCTCATTTAAGCGCAGATCGGTTGTGACGATCGCGGGCAATTTCAAATCAATGGTCTCAAGCCCGCCATCGACTTCACGCGTGACGCGCGCAATGCCGTCGAGCAACTCGATCTTGCTCGCAAAAGTGGCCTGCGACCAACCCAACAACGCAGCCAACATCTGACCAGTCTGGTTCGCGTCATCATCAATCGCCTGCTTACCCAAAATCATCAGCTGCGGCTGTTCTTTTTCAGCAAGCGCCTTGAGTAATTTAGCGACAGCCAGCGGCTGAAGCTCAGCATCTGTCTGTACCAAAATACCGCGATCTGCACCAATCGCCATCGCGGTACGCAGTGTTTCTTGGCACTGGGCCACGCCACATGACACCGCAACAACCTCAGTCGCCGTACCTTTTTCTTTCAAGCGCGTCGCTTCTTCGACCGCGATTTCATCAAAAGGATTCATCGACATTTTGACGTTTGCAATATCGACACCCGACTGGTCCGACTTGACGCGTACTTTGACGTTGTAGTCCACGACGCGTTTTACAGGAACAAGCACCTTCATCCAGCGATCTCCAGAGATAAAAACAGCTCGGTAAACTCCGATTCCTCTGGGATTTTACCGGATAAGCGGAATCTACTCAGATAGCCCTAAAGCCGTTGGGCCGGACGGGTATCATAGGCATATCAGAACATAAGGGATATTTATGCTGCCAATGTATCGCCTCGCCTTACTTGCGAGCTGTGCCGTGCTTCTTAGCGCCTGCGCGGGCCCTGCCCGTTCACCGACTGAGACGACAAACAATAGCGCGAACACTAACCCAGTCGTCAACCCAGCTAAGCCGACCGACACACCTGCAACGGGCACCAGTCCACCTACTCCGGTCGGCGGCCACACACCCGCCTCGCGCCGCACAGCGATTCAACGTTTTGGGGTAGAGCTTGCCGCATCTCGCAAACTCTCCGAGCCTGCAGTGCTCGCCTTACTAAACGACGCGCGCTATAACGAAACGGTGATCCGTATCGTCTCGCCTCCGGCGGTGGGTCAGCCTCCTGCCCCTCGCAGCTGGAAACAATACCGTGGCCGTTTCGTCGAACCGATTCGAATCAATCAGGGCCGTGCCTTCATGGAGCAATACGCAGCCGAGCTCGACCGTGCGGCTGAACGCTATGGCGTCCCTGCGAATATCATTGCTGCGATTATCGGAGTCGAAACCTTGTATGGACGTAGCCAAGGTAATTTTCGGGCACTCGACGCGTTAACCTCGCTTGCCTTCGATTATCCCGACCCCAAAAGACCAGACCGCGCAGAGATGTTTCGCAATCAACTGGCCGACTTAATCGAGCTCGACCTCACTGGCCGAATCGATGCGCGCACAATTAAAGCCTCTTACGCAGGCGCCATCGGCATCCCACAATTTATGCCAGGGAGCATCAAGCGCTTCGCGGTCAGTGCAAGCGGTGCAACGCAAATCAATCTGTCAGGCAGTGTGCCCGATGCCATCGTGTCGGTGGCCAACTTCTTGGTTGAACATGGCTGGCAACGTGGTTTACCTGTCTTTGCGCCTGTGACGCTACCAGCCTCTGCCAGCAAGCTCGTCGATGGTGGCTTAAAGCCGACGCTCGATTGGCCACAGCTCCGTGCAGCAGGCGCACGCCTAGCCCCCGGCGCAAAGGAAGGCCCTTGGATGCGCGCGGCACTGGGGGTGATTGATCTGCCAGAAGAGTCGGCAGGCACGGTTGAACTACGCACGGCGACACCGAACTTCTTTACGATCACCTTATACAACCGCAGCTATTTTTATGCTGCGTCGGTGGCAGACTTGGCCGCAGAGCTTGGCAAGCCATAGAGCGGGCTCGCTTAGGCCTGCTCGTCAAACAAGCCTGTTGATAAGTACCTATCGCCACGATCGCAGACAATAAAAGCGATTGTGGCGTTGCGCGCTTGTTGAGCCACGCGTAGCGCAGCGACCAAGGCCCCCGCAGCGGAAACTCCCGCGCAGATCCCTTCCTCAGCGGCGAGCCGACGTGCCATGGCTTCGGCATCTTTTTGTTCAATCAACTCAAATTGGTCCACCACGCTTGGGTCGTAAATTGCCGGCAAATACGCCTCCGGCCATTTCCGGATACCAGCAATCTGGGAACCTTCAGCTGGCTGAGCGCCTACAATTTTTATATCCGGATTTTTTAATTTTAAATAGCGCCCGACGCCCATAATGGTACCTGTCGTACCCATGGCACTGACGAAGTGGGTAATCTGTCCGGCGGTCTGCTCCCAAAGCTCTGGGCCTGTCGTTTTAAAGTGGGCAAGCGGATTGTCGGGGTTGGAAAACTGATCCAGAACCTTGCCCTGCCCCTGTGCTTGCATCTTGCCGGCGAGATCGCGTGCGTACTCCATGCCGCCTTGACTTGCCGGGGTCAAGATAAGTTTTGCCCCATACGCCGCCATCGAGGCACGACGCTCAACAGACAAGTTGTCAGGCATGATCAAAATCATTTTGTAACCACGCATCGCCGCCGTCATTGCCAAGGCGATACCCGTGTTCCCGCTCGTGGCCTCAATAAGGGTATCGCCAGGTTTGATGTCGCCTCGCGCCTCTGCGCCAAGAATCATGGACAAAGCCGGACGATCCTTCACCGAACCAGCGGGATTATTGCCCTCGAGCTTGCCCAGCACAATATTGCCGCGCTCGGCCGCAATGGCGCCGGGTAAGCGTTGGAGTCGAACCAGGGGCGTCTGCCCAACGGCGTTTTCAACAGTAGGATAGGTTTTCATAGCATTAATCATACAGAAAATGCCGCGCTCCGAACGGCGATTACTTATGCTCCGCAGGGACTATCACCCCTGGCATCAACACAGGAGTGACCCCGTCACGCCCCGCTTGGCGCGATGCACCGAAGCCGCCCTCAACGACCTGAGGTCCAGGCCGATGGCTCGCAGAAGTGTTATCCGGCGTCCCCACACGCAGCCCCCCGCTCTGCAACACCTTGACGCGCTGTGCACCGATACCGCGCACTCGCTCGGATAGGTCCGTCAGTGACTCAAACACGCCTGCACGTTCACGCTCTTGAACAATCATTTGAGCGGTACGTGGACCAATCCCTCGGAGTCGCTCTAGCTCTGCAACCGACGCCACATTGACATCTAAGGCATACGCTACAAACGTTCCGCCCAGACTAGCGCCAAGGCCTGCTGCGGCAACGACCAACCTGCCCGCACGATACCGAAAAGGGCGACCCGAATGTCGAGCGCGTGACGCAGTGTTCCAATCGCCAGGCAGCACCGTCGCGATCGGTTGTGCGACGGGATCAACAAGAAAGGGGTTCATAGCGCATCCTCAAGGTAAACGACCAGACAAGACCCGACATGAGTCCTGTTTACGTTGCGCTATCTTGGGGGATGAACCGTTGCAATGCGTCGCTTGTGCACGACTGCAGCCATTCGGAATTTACCGGGGGCCGTGCAACGCCTGCACATACTGCGAGACGCCCGTCTGCACGTCCCGCATTGGCGCCGTAAAGCCTGCTTGACGCAAGGCACTCACATCGGCCTGCGTGTAGCTTTGATATCGCCCCTTCAGGTCTTCAGGGAACTCTACGTATCGCAGCATTCCCTGTTTGACTAACTCTTCGAGCGAGAGTGCTGGCTTGCCTTGGATGCCACGCATGGCATTGACCACTGCGCTGGCGACATCATTGAAAGGCTGGGCGCGACCCGTCCCGCAATTGAAAATGCCTGAGACTTTGGAATGCTCGAGAAAATGCAAATTCACATCCACCACATCATCGACCGAGATGAAGTCGCGTAACTGCCCGCCATCGGCATAGCCATCCCAACCGCCGAACAGCCTGACATGTCCTTCAGCTAAGAACTGGTTCATGTTGTGAAAAGCAACAGACGCCATACGACCTTTATGTTGCTCTTGCGGACCGTACACATTGAAATACCGTAATCCCACTACTTGCGCGGTCAGCGAGCCCATGCGGGCACGCACAACCTGATCGAACAAAAACTTCGAGTAACCGTAAACATTCAAAGGGCGTTCATTGGCAAGGTCTTCAAGATAGACCGGCCCCGCACCATAAACCGCTGCGGACGATGCATAAATAAATGGAATCTTGTGGGACTGACAATATTCAAATAGCTCAAGCGAGACGCGATAATTATTGTCCATCATGAATTGACCGTTGCGCTCAGTCGTATCTGAGCAAGCCCCTTGATGAAAGACAGCACGCACGCCCGGCAAAAATCCCTCAAGTACGCCACGCCGAAAATCATCCTTATGC
>CAIUZV010000220.1 GCA_903903735.1 uncultured beta proteobacterium
GCCCGTTTGGGAGCAGCTATCCAAACAAATTAAGGCCTGGCCTAATGACGGCGGATTCCGACTCAAGTATTTTGAAGAACTCCTTCCCGTTTACGTCAAAGCGGGCACTGTCAAACGTGGCGCCAATATCGCGCGCGTCATTGATACCCAGTACATCGACAAAGCGCTCAAGGAGCTTGGGTAATTGACACACTTCAAGCTTGAAATCGATCGGATCACAAAAACCTATCGGCAAGGTACGGGCGGCTTGCCAGTGCTAGAAGACTTCTCACTCCAGGTCAAAGACTTGGAGTTTCTCGTGCTGCTTGGTCCCTCAGGATGTGGGAAATCCACGCTCTTGAGGATCATTAACGGTATCGAGTCCAGTGATAGCGGAAGGATCTTGATCGACGGACAAGACGTCACAGGCACGACTGGGCACGGACGTGGAATGGTCTTTCAAAGCTTTGAACTTTTCCCTTGGCGCACTGTGTTGGATAACGTTGCGTTCGGCTTAGAAATCGCAGGCCTTGAGAAACAACAGCGTCTCGCACAAGCACGCGAATGTATCAATCTTGTGGGGCTAGCTGCCTTCGAGAATTCCTACCCGCATCAACTCTCTGGTGGCATGCAACAGCGCGTCGGCATCGCCCGTGCGCTCGCCATCAAGCCCAGCATCCTGCTGATGGATGAGCCCTACGGTGCGTTAGATGTACAGACACGTGACTTACTGCAAGACGAGCTACTCAATATTTGGGAACGTGAACGTAAAACGGTGATTTTCGTAACCCACTCAATCGAAGAAGCCTTGTATCTCGCTGACCGGATCGTTGTGATGTCACCGAGGCCCGGCCGAATCGCACAGATCATCGATGTCCCGTTTGCCCGCCCTCGCCGCGACGATATCAAGACCGACCCCGCGTTCCTCCAACTCAGACGCGAGATCTGGACGAGTTTGAAAAAGATGGTTTAACTAAACCGCCAACACACCACTCGCACCGAGCACCACTCCAATCCCGAGCAACCAAAACATATTGATTTTGGTGCGCCACACAATAAGCGTGACCGCAGCAGTCAAGACCCATAACGGCCAGTCGTGCACACCATCCGTATTGGCCGTCGCAAGCAACCAGCCTGAGGCGACCATCAACGCGGTCACGATCGGCCCCATCCCCTGCTTAAAGGCCCGCACTGCGCGCAAATCTCTGTTGCGATGCACCCAACTCGCCGTCACAAAGATGAGGGCCGAACTCGGCAGCAGAATCCCGATCATGCTGAGCGTCGCTGCAAAGAGTGCCGGGCCAAAGCCACCCGCATTCAACCCGATATTCCAGCCAATTAAGGCGACGAACAATACATTGGGACCTGGTGCGCCTTGTGCGATCACCACCGAGGCGCTGAACTGGGCATCAGTCAGCCATTGCTCGTGGGTCACCAGATGATGATGGATTTCAGGCAACATGACTAGCGGCCCGCCGACCGACGTCAAGGAAAACTGCAAGAAGTACCTAAGCAGATCGAACCAGTCTGACCATTGCATGACGATGCTGAGGGGCGGATTCATGGCTTGCCCTTCATTGCTTGTTCTTCATTGCAACGTCTTTAATCTTCAGATACGCAATGACACAAGCAATGCCACCCAGCCCGAATAAGATATAGGTCATGCGCCATTGAAATAGTGCCGTGCCGACAAAACTGGCCACTCCAAAGATTGTGCAGAGCACTGGACCGAGCACATTGGTTTTCAAACCCGACAACAACTTAATCCCCGTTGCAGTGATCAAGCCTGCAGCCACAGCGCCCATCCCACGTAAGGCGGCGATGACCTCGGGATGATGTCCAAAAAAAGTGTAGGCCACTGCCAGCAACAGCACGATCACTGAGGGCATCGCAAACATGCCCACCACCGCCGCTACCGCACCACGCCAGCCGAAGTAGCGTGAGCCAACAATCACAGCAATATTCAACGCAGGTGGTCCCGGCATGGTGCGTGCGACGGCCCACTCTTCAATGAACTCTGCGCGTGTGAGCCACTTTTTCTTTTCAACCATCTCGCGCTCAATAAACGCGAGGACGCCACCAAAGCCTTGAATGGCCAGGAGGCTAAAAGTGATAAACACCTCGCGTATCGACTGCGGGCGAGGTCTGTCCAACGAAGTCATGCTGCTCTGCTTCCAACGATTAATTACGTAAGGCCTTCAACAAACGCTGCCCAGCTCTTCCATCGGCCGGCATGCCGACTTTAGCCTGAAAATCACTAATCGCTTTGCGCGATAGCGCTCCAATCAGCCCGTCGACCTCACCGATGTCATAGCCTCGTTTAATCAACAGCTGCTGAATCTCGCGACGCTCCGCCCGACTTGTCCCCGCATCATCTGTTGGCCAAGGGGTCTTGAAGACACCTCCGCCCCCAATACGGTCTGCCAAATGCGCAATCGACAAGCCATAGGATTCAGCCGCGTTATAGCTGTAAATCGCATCGAAGTTACGGAAGACCAAAAACGCTGGGCCTTTCGGTCCGGAGGGCAGTAGCAAGGCCGCTTGTGTGGTGTCAGTCACCCCAGCAGACTTCGCACGTGCAGGATCAATCGGCTTGATGCCCGCAGCAGTCCATTGCGCTAATGGCTGCTTGGTGCGTCGGCCAGAAGGACCAGCGTAATCCGCAGGGATCTTGACCTCATAACCCCAGGCCTGCCCTTTTACCCAACCCGCCTTTTGCAGAAAA
>CAIUZV010000221.1 GCA_903903735.1 uncultured beta proteobacterium
GCAAAAATCACGAGGCCCGCGACTAAGGCCATCACGAGGAAGTCTGCCATCGCGCCGCCCAAACCAAAGTGCGACAAGAGAGCCGCGATGCCCAAGCCCGCAGCAATACCAGCTAACGGACCCAGCCAGCGTGAGGCACCACTAGGCTTAGCCGCTGCAGCAGCGCCAGCGGTGGAGCTCGCAGCAGCAGTGGGTGCTGTTGCACTTTTCTGGGTGGTGGTGGAGGCGGCAGGGGCCTGATTACTGACGTTGCTGGACTGACGCCCAGAGTTACCGCCTTTGCCTGCACGGGCGGCATCCGCATCAAACGCCATGCTGGTCAGTGCCAGACCGCTCACTGCTAACACAGCAGCAGCTACAAAACGTGAAAGGGAACGAGACATCGATTGCTCCTCAGCGAAAATCGCCAATAAAAAGATAATGATCAACTAACGCGCTACAACAAAGCAATGCTTTGTTTTTTTATTCAAGAAACCTAATCTTACTAAAAGCTGAACAAAATTGTAAGTAGATAGACCCTAAGCATGCAAATAAGTTCAGTTATTCACTTACTGGATTTTTATGCCTTCATGTAAGGCTGTCAGCCCCGCCGACAAGTTGAAGTACTGAACGCGGCTCAATCCCGAATCAGACAGCATTTTCTTAAGAGTTTCTTGGTCTGGATGCATGCGTATCGATTCAGCTAGGTAACGGTAACTATCCGCATCCCCCGCAACTTTGCTACCCAACCAGGGCAGCACGTTAAAGGAATACCAGTCATACACGGGGGCCAGGGGCTTGGCAATGTGCGAGAACTCAAGCACCAGCAGTTTGCCGCCTGGGCGCAACACCCTCGTCATTTCCGCCAAGGCGCGATCTTTATGTGTCATGTTGCGCAAACCAAACGCAACGCTCACCCGATCAAAGTAATTATCGGGAAACGGCAAGCGTTCGGCATCACAGACGGCGCATGGCAACACAATGCCATCATCGATCAACCGATCGCGCCCGACTCTTAACATGGAGTCGTTAATGTCCGTGAGCCATACCTCCCCCTGAGGGCCTGCCTGCTTGGCAAACGCACGGGCTAAATCACCGGTTCCACCCGCGATGTCGAGCACCTTCATCCCGGGCCTGACAGCTGCCCGACCAATGGTAAAGGCCTTCCAGACGCGATGCAGCCCAGCCGACATGAGATCATTCATCACGTCATAGCGCCCTGCGACCGAATGAAATACCTGCGCGACTTTGCCCGCCTTTTCGGATTCGGCAACGGTCTGGAAACCAAAGTGGGTTTTATCGTCGGGCATTGATCTTCGCTTAAAAAATTACAAGTACTATTCTAGTCGCTTCGACTTCATTTCGTCGCCTGATATTCCGTATAAAACCAATCAGCAACCGATATCTTTTGCGCACTCACCAAGCCCCAGCATGAACGGACCTGCGTTTACGATACGCCCCCAGGGCGACCGGTGCCTGAGCCTGGATTTTGGCCAAGACATTCGTGCCGAAACAGGCCTCATGTGCCTCAGCGCAGCCGCCACCTTGCGCGCGGCCGAACTCGCCGGCGTCTCCGACATCGTGCCTTCATATACCGCGGTTGCGTTGTTTTACTCGCCCGGAACACAAGAACAGCCTGTCACGTTCGCGAACCTATCGCGCGAGGTCAAGCGTGTCCTGAGCGGCACGTTACTACCCGCAAACGCTTCCTCGCGCCTAATCAAAATCCCCGTCTGTTATGGCGGTGTGCATGGACCAGACCTCAGCGACGTCGCCAAGCGCACAGGCCTGACCGAGGCAGAGGTGGTCGCGAAACACTGTGCCTCAGAGACCATGGTGTTTTCACTGGGCTTCTCACCTGGTCATCCTTACATCGGCATTCACGACGAAATCTTTGCGATCCCCAGACGAGATGTGCCACGCACCGTGGTGCCGCGCGGCTCGGTCGCCATCGCCAACCGCCAGTCCACGGTTTATCCAGAACGTCTGCCCGGAGGCTGGCATATTCTGGGTGCCACTCCCCTGCGACTGTTTGATCTTTCTCGGGCGCAACCGTCATTGCTGTTGCCAGGTGACAAAATTGAGTTCGTCCCGATCGACCAAAATGAGTTCGATCGTCTCAGCGCTGAAATTGATGGGAAGCGATCATGAGTATCGTCGTCATCAAGCCAGGCATGCTCTCTAGCTTTCAGGATGCGGGTCGGCACGGACAGCAACCTCTTGGTATTTCGGTTGTGGGCGCGATGGATCAGCGCGCGCATCATTTAGCGAATCTATTGGTTGGTAATGATGCGCAAACCGCGAGCCTAGAGATCACGCTCACCGGCCCGACGCTGCAGTTCCAACAACCCGGCTGCATCGCGCTAAGTGGCGGCGACCTAAGCGCCACGCTGAACGGCCAAGCCGTAGCGTTAAATCGTCCCATCATCGTTCGCCCGAACGATACGTTGGCCTTTGGCCCTCGCAAGCATGGCACACGCTGTTATCTAGCGGTACATGGCGGCTTTGCACTGACTCCCGTACTCGGCAGCACAAGCACATATCTTCGTAGCCACTTCGGCGGCTGGCAGGGACGGGCACTACAGAAGGGTGACGAGATCCCGTTTGTACGACCGCTCGCCGCCAAAGGCTTAGAGGCCCTTGCGATGGAACTCTGGTCAATCAAAATTTATTTGCCGTCCGCGATCGCCGACTCCTCTCGGCAGCGTATTCGGTTAATTAAAAGCGCGCTGTGGAATGAGTTCACCCCGGAAAGTTGTGTGGCACTTCTGACAGAAACATTTCGTGTCAGCCCGGACTCCGAGCGCATGGGATATCGTCTTAGCGGCACGCCCCTCTTGATGACCAAGCCGCGGCAGTTGTTATCCGAAGCAACCACGTTCGGCACCATTCAAGTTCCAGCAGGAGGCCAGCCCATCATTTTGATGGCGGACCGACAAACAACAGGCGGCTATCCCAAAATGGCCTACGTCGCCACGGTCGACTTGCCTCTGTTGGCGCAGTGCGCACCCGGCGATGCGTTACAGTTTGAGGCCA
>CAIUZV010000222.1 GCA_903903735.1 uncultured beta proteobacterium
CAAATCAAAAATCACCAAGCACCGTCAATGCCCACGCTTGTTGTGGCTGGATTTAAATCGTCGCGACTTGGCCAAGCCTGACGACACAACCATTGCGCGTATGGCCGAGGGCAATCGAGTAGGGGATGTCTCGCGTCAGTTACATCCCGGCGGCGTGTTGATTGACACGCTCAATCTGAAAGATGCCTTGGCGCGCACGCAGCAAGCCTTAAGTCAGCAAAGCCTTCCAGTGTTTGAACCCGCCTTCGTCGCAAACGAGGTCCTGGTGCGGGTTGATCTGTTGTTACCGGAAAATACTGGCTATCGCCTTGTTGAAGTCAAATCCGCGACCGAGGTCAAGGACTATCACTACGAAGACGCCGCAGTGCAATACTGGGTAATGACGCAAGCAGGTGTGAAGCCCACTAGCGTGGCGCTCGGTCATATCAATAACAAGTTTGAGTACACCGAAGAAGGCAACTATCAAGGCCTCATCACTGAGACAGACATTACGGCTTCGGTTAAAGAGCGTTTTGCCGAAGTGCCAGCGTGGGTTGCGGCAGCCCAAGCAACGAGTGAGCAAACCGAGCTTCCGCACGCCTCGGTGGGGCAGCAATGCCGTAGCCCGTTTGAGTGTGCGTATACAGAATACTGTCAGTCTTTAGAGACGACTACTGAATACCCGGTATCGATCTTGCCGCGTATCAGTGCCAAGCAGCGAGCAGAGTTTGCTCAGCAAGGTATTGTGGATGTACGAGACATTCCAGACAATTATTTAGAAAAAGAAAATCATGAGATCGTGCGCAAGGCTTCCTTGACGGGCGAGACCTACCTCAATCCAAGGGCAAAAGAGGCACTGGCCCAACTAGGCTACCCACGCTATTACTTGGATTTTGAAACGGTCGCGCCCGCTGTGCCGCGGTGGCTGAAGAGCCGTCCGTATCAGCAGATACCTTTTCAGTGGTCCTGTCATCAAGAGACCACTGCAGGTGCAGAGCTTCTGCACACGCAATACCTACATCCCGATGCGAGTGACCCGAGGCGTGCATTTGCAGAGTCTTTGCTTCAGACGCTCGGGGAGCAGGGCCCGATTTTGGTCTACAACGCAGGCTTTGAGCGTACACGTATTGAAGAGCTTGCCGAGTGTTTGACGGATTTGGCGCCTTCGCTCTTGGCACTAGTTGAACGCATTGTGGATTTATTGCCCTTGGCACAAAAAAACTATTACCACCCATCGATGCTGGGATCTTGGTCGATCAAAGCTGTCTTACCGACGGTGTCAGCGTTAGATTACGCCTCGTTAAAGATAGGCAATGGTGGCTTGGCGCAAGTGGCGTATATTGAAATGATTGCTACAGATACGCCCGCCAATCGGCGCGCGCAGATTTATGAGGATTTATCAAAGTACTGTTATCAAGATACGTTAGCGATGGTGCATGTCGCCAAGCGCTTGAGCGGTGCGTCTGTCAGAAGCGCCTCATGAAAATACTGAATCGTTGTTTCATTTACGGACTAGGTCTTGGCTTGTTGGTGATGCTAACTGCTTGCCAACACGTACCAAACAAGTCAGAAGCGACAGCACCAAGCCAGCCTGCGGAGCGAGTGACATTTGAGCAAGCCGCCCGTTGCAGCAAAGATGTAGATCGCAGCGCTGTCGGGCAGTTTGTTTTTGCGCAAGTCATCTATTCAGAGACGGTCGCGCCTGAACGCACCGAGTTACTGGTATCAAACAACACGCTCAGCGATGCGCAACGCGCTGGGTTAGAGCAGTTCATTGAAAAAAATAAAGCGTGCCGCGCGCTTAGGCTGCAAGCGTTTAGGGAATATGAGTTACGCCAAGTCCTGATCGAGCATTACGAGCGAATGGATGCTTTATATGTCGCGTTGTTGAGTAAGAAATTGACGATCGGCCAAGGGAACGCTCAGCTAAAGACGAATTTTGAGTTGTATGGAGCCCAAATTAAGAAAGTCATTAATCGGTTAAGGGAAGTCGATGAAGAGCGCGTGGGTTAGGGCGGTAGTTAGGGGCGTGATGAGTAGCTGTCTCAACAGGAGGGTATTCCCTCGAAGATCAACTAAAACAATAATAAAACTGTTTTTAGTTCCCTTATGGCGTAGAGTGAGTCTCACCGTTCACGGACGGTTTTCCGTTTGACACTCAAAGGCCTTCTATGAAACTTCCTAAAGACACCGAACCGACCCTATGGGG
>CAIUZV010000223.1 GCA_903903735.1 uncultured beta proteobacterium
AGAGAAGCCATCACGGTAGGCGCGACGCGTTTCGCGTGTCAGCGCTTCGGCATCATTAATCACCGTCGGCACCGTGTCGATGGCAGGTACCCCGGCAGCCGTCGCAGCAAACAGACAAAGCGAGCGTACTAAATTAAAAGGAGAGGTCCATTCACCCGAGCCATCCTCTTCCTTATTTGTCAGGGCACCAATATCACCTGACAAATCTTCAGCACCCCACATCATGCCTGCGAGACGCGGCGTAGCACCCCGATATTCGTTTAGGCCCGCCAGGGACTCAGCATTCTCTGTCACGATTGCGATGATTGAAGTCAGGTCACTCCCTTGTGGATACAGATGTTCGAACGTTTCGAGATACGCACAGAGCAAGGCGAGGTCTTTGGCGCCACTTGCTTTAGGTAATACAACACCGTCGGGCCGACAGCGCATGACTGCAGCAAGATCCGCAAGCGTCAACCCTGTACCGAGGGCGTTCACACGAACATACAGCTTTGGCGTTGCTATCTTGCTTTGCTTGGTGTGCGTCAAGAACTTAACCAATTCCTCACGACCGTCTTGTTTGCGGGCCATCGAGACGGCGTCTTCAAGATCGAATATCAAAACATCTGCGCCGCTTTGCAAAGACTTCTCAAGCTTGCGCGAACTATCTGCAGGCACAAATAGCAGGGATCGCATCTCAATTCTCCGATTTTCTAAGCAGAGACCCTAACCGTCTCTTTTTACGTATGGGTTTGAGTATAGCTTGGGCAGATTGAGCGATAATCGAAGGACTTACTCCGAGGGATTTGCAGCCACATCACCCAGACCTTGGGTGTGATCCGAGAAGCGTTTTCAGTCCACGAAACAACAACCGGTAAAGAGGATTAACTCTTGTCTGGACCTGTGTAATGCTGTGGCCACATCTGCTTTATGACGTGGGTATGGCTCGCGTAGGCGTAACAGCTATTGACCTTTAGCGGCCGGCCATTTGCATCGACGGCGTCGGGACGCGAACGAATGAAGGGCCACAACGCCTGGTAGGCAGCCGTGGCGATCGGCCCGAGCAATTCCATCATGTGCGTGCACCCTGCAGCCCCTTTCAGGTGACCACGAACGATCTTGTTCCAGCCCGCACCAATCCGTTCACCTTTCAACTTCATGAGGGTCGCGGGTGCCTCTTTACACACACCAAAGGGCGTGGCATCGGACGACGCCGCGACATCGTGAATGAGAAACTCATCATCAATGACCAAGCGGATCCAAATATCATGAATGTGCTCACCGGCCGGCTTCTCAACGGTAGCTAGCGGCGCCATGAAGGGGACGGGCTTGGAGTCCTCAACGCGCCCCTCGATGTCAAACAAACCATCTGCTCGGCGAAAGGCACGCATCGTAATGTGCCTCGTATGGATTTCTTCACGTTCAACGGTAGGAGCTAAGGGCAAGACGGACCTCTCTGTTAGTTCTCGAGATTTTACGGGTTTCAGCAATCGACCCGGCAAGCACTAAGGCCTGCTTTGTTCTTGGAGCTTATCGAAGAACCTCTCGCGCCTAGCAATGTAAGTCGGTAATATCGACTCGGCACGCATGTCTCACTCCACCACCACTCTGGCCGTCTAGGCTATCGCATGGCCTCAATACTGCAAACTTTCACCAACGTCCGCCGCGAGGAGCTCTCTCGTACGCTTGTCGCCGGGCTGTTTTTCTTTTTTGTACTCAGCGCCTTGATGGTCGTGCGGCCCGCACGAGAAGCACTCGGTATGCAGCGTGGAATCGATGCGATTCGCTGGCTCTTCTTTGGCACACTGCTCGTCACCTTATTGGTCAACCCTATTTTTGGCTGGCTCGTGAGCCGTTTCAAACGCCAAGTGTTTATTTCCACCACCTATGTTTTTTTCGCCATCGGTCTCGTTGGTTTTTATGCATTGCTGGTCTTTAGTCCTACCCACGTTGGTCAAATAAGCGGCCAAGTTTTTTATGTCTGGTTCAGTGT
Organism: uncultured beta proteobacterium; assembly: GCA_903903735.1. Lineage (GTDB taxonomy): Bacteria > Pseudomonadota > Gammaproteobacteria > Burkholderiales > Burkholderiaceae_B > Zwartia. The sequence continues at coordinate 1,973 of CAIUZV010000223.1, forward strand.
CTTCAATCTATTTGCGACCATGTTGTTTTGGGCACTGATGACTGACAGTTTCACCAAGGACCAGAGCGAACGGCTATTCGGTGCGATTTCACTTGGTGGCACACTTGGTGCCATGTTCGGGCCGTGGCTAGCCAGTCAACTTGCCAAACCCTATGGAACCGCGACCCTACTGCTCGTGGCGGCCGGTTTTCTTGTTTTAGCGACACTTTGTGCCTGGTGGATGTCGACACTGTGCAGGTCTGTTCCTTTAGGCGATAAAGATGGGGATTCAGAAGGAGCGACCAAACAAGAGGTAGAACATCCAATCGGCGGTAGCGCCTGGGCAGGTTTCGGCGCCGTGCTACGTTCCCCCTTCTTGCTTGGAATCTCGGCGTACGTATTGATTCTTGCAGTGGTCGCGACCCTGCTCTACTTTACGCGACTACAAATGGTGGCCGCCTTGGCGCTCGATACCGAT
>CAIUZV010000224.1 GCA_903903735.1 uncultured beta proteobacterium
AGTACGCTCGCTTTGTCTGTTTGCTGCGACGGCTGCCGGGGTACCTGCCATCGACACGGTGCCGACGGTGATTAATGATGCCGAAGCGCTGACACGCGAAACGCGTCGCGCCTACCGTGATGGCTTCTCTGCCAAGGCTGCGATTCATCCTGGCCAAGTGCCGGTGATTAATCAGGCAATGACACCTGATGCGGCCACGCAGGATTGGGCGCAAAAAGTAGTGGCGGCGTTTGCAAGCAGTGGCAAGGTGGGTGTGGCGACGTTAGACGGAAAAATGTTGGATATGCCGCATCTGCGGTTAGCTAAGAAAATTATCGCAGCGGCACAGCTAGCGTAAGTATCAAGATGACGGTTCAAGAGGTCGTTAAATAATGAGTGGTCCACTGAAAGGTATACGCGTAGTTGATATGACTGCGATATTGATGGGCCCGTATGCGGCCCAGCTATTGGGTGATATGGGGGCGGATGTTATTAAAGTGGAGTCGCCTTCAGGCGATATGGTGCGGGACGTCGGACCGATGCAGCACCCTCGGATGGGGTCGCTGTACTTGCATGTCAACCGCAGCAAGCGCGGCATGGTGTTGGATGTGAAGCAAGCGGACGGGCTAGAAGCAATTAAAAAGCTCATCGCGACGGCGGACATCCTGCTCTATAACGTGCGTCCACAAGCGATGGCACGGCTGGGACTCGGTTACGACGAAGTAAAAAAAATTAATCCACGTATCTTGTATGCCGGTACCTTCGGTTTCGGTCAAGACGGCCCTTACGGGCATAAGCCGGCCTTCGATGATTTGATTCAGGGGGCGATTGGTTTGCCGTCGCTCATTAAACAGGCAGGTTCTGATGTGCCGCGCTATGTTCCATCGAATTTGGTGGATCGCACGGTCGGTTTGTATGCCGCAACGTCATTGTGTGCCGCACTCTATCACCGTGAAAAGACGGGCGTGGGGCAGCGGATCGACATCCCGATGTTTGAGACGATGATTAGCCATCTGCTGAGTGACCATATTGGAGGACAAACCTTTGATCCGCCCAATGGTCCGCCCGGCTACCCACGCTTGCTGGCCTCAGAGCGTCGCCCCTACAAAACGGCTGACGGCTATGTGTGTGCGGTGATTTATAACGATAAGCAATGGGCATCGTTTTTTAAGGCGATCGGCAAGTCTGAGATTTTTGAAACGGATGAAAGATTCAAGAATTTGAGCGTCCGCACGCAGCACATCAATGATTTACAGGGACTGGTTGCCAAGATCTTTGTGGAGCGCACGACCGAAGAGTGGCTCAAGCTCTTGGAAGTCGCAGACATCCCCACGATGCCTTTGCATACGCTTGAGACGATTTTTGATGATCCTCATTTGACTGCCATTGAGTTTTTCAAATGGAAGGAACATCCGACGGAAGGGCGTATTCGCATGGTCGACGTGCCGACGACTTGGACAGAGAGCCAACCCGAACATGGACGTCACGCACCACGCTTAGGTGAACATAGTATTGAAGTGCTCCGTGAGCTTGGATATTCAGAGCAAAAAATCGCCGACATGGTGCGTCAGGGCGTCACACTGATACCGGACTCAAAATAGCAGTTGAACAGCGCATTGATATTGAGGTGTAGTAATGGACTTTTCATTATCGCAAGATCAAGAAACTATCCGTGAGGCGATCGCGAAGATTTGCGAGCGCTTCGATGACCAGTATTGGCTTGAGAAAGACAAGCATGGCGGTTTTCCTGCGGATTTTCATCAAGCACTCGCCAAGGATGGTTGGCTGGGGATTTGTATTCCTGAGGTCTACGGTGGTTCAGGGCTGGGTATAACCGAAGCCGCCATCATGATGCAGACAATTAGTGAGTCGGGTGCAGGCATGAGCGGTGCCTCGGCTGTGCACATGAATATCTTTGGTTTGAATCCTGTTGTGCAGTTTGGGACCGAAGAGCAAAAGAAACGTATGTTGCCGCCTCTTGTCGCAGGGACAGAGCGCGCGTGTTTTGCGGTGACTGAACCGAATACTGGCTTAAACACTACGCAGTTAAAGGTCAAAGCCGAGCGTGCCGGTGATCATTATGTGTTGAGCGGAACAAAGGTTTGGATCTCAACGGCGCAGGTTGCAGAGAAGATGTTGATTCTTGCACGTACGACGCCGCTTGAGGAAGTAAAAAAACATACCGATGGATTGAGCTTGTTCTATACGGACTTTGATCGCAATTTTATTAAAGTCCATGAGATTGAAAAAATGGGTCGTAAGGCCGTTGATTCAAACGAACTCTTTATTGACGGCTTAAAAGTCCCCGTGGCTGATCGCATTGGCGAGGAGGGCAAAGGCTTTCAATACATCATGCATGGCATGAATGCTGAGCGCATCTTGATCGCTGCCGAAGGCGTTGGTTTGGGGAAAGTGGCACTCAAGCGCGCCACAAACTACGCAAAAGAGCGCGTGGTGTTCGATCGTCCAATCGGACAAAATCAAGGTATCCAACACCCGCTGGCAGCCTGCTGGATGGAGCTCGAGGCAGCTAATCTCATGGTGATGCTGGCGGCAACGCTCTTCGATAAGGGAGAGGCTTGCGGTGCCCAAGCGAACGCAGCCAAATACTTGGCAGGCGAGGCCGGTTTTAATGCCTGCCAGACCGCGGTCATGACCCACGGTGGCTTCGGTTACGCCAAGGAATATCACGTTGAGCGCTATTTGCGTGAAGTGTTGATTACTCGTATCGCACCCGTCAGTCCACAGTTGGTGTTGTGCTATATCGCCGAGCGCGTGCTTGGCTTGCCCAAGTCTTATTAGGAGAATTCTATG
>CAIUZV010000225.1 GCA_903903735.1 uncultured beta proteobacterium
CGTGAATGGCAAGCCCATCACCAAAGCCAATGTCGACGAATTCGTCAAACTGCTCGGCACGCAAGGCGCCGCAGACTCGCCGCAGTTACGCGAGCAAGTCAAAGAAGAGCTCATCAACCGTCAGGTGATGGTCCAAGCTGCGGAAGCCGCTGGTTTGTTAAAAGACCCGACGATCACCGTCGAACTTGAGTTGGCACGCCAAGGCATCCTGGTGCGTGCATTGATGGCTGACTACCTCAAAAAGAATCCCATCACCGACGCTAAGATTCAAGCCGAATACGACAAGCTGAAAAAAGCGGAAGACGGTAAGTTTGAATACGAAGTTCGTCACATCCTGGTCGAAGACGAAAAGACTGCCAATGACATGCAAGCCAAACTGAAAGCCAAGTCGGCTAAGTTTGAAGACCTGGCTAAGTCATCGAAAGATCCTGGCAGCGCCGAGAAAGGTGGCAACCTAGGTTGGGCGGCGGATTCGAACTACGTTGAGCCCTTCGCGAAAGCAGTGGCTGCCACACCCAAAGGTCAGCTTTCTGAAAAGCCTGTGCAGTCGCAGTTTGGCTGGCACGTGATCGAAGTCTTGGACAAGCGTCCAGTCGAGTTCCCTCCGCTTGATCAAGTCCGCAAAGAACTCGAGCAAATGATGCGCGAACAAACGCTCGCTGCTTATCAGGCTGACTTACGCAGCAAAGCTAAAGTTCAATAAGACTTGGTGGGGTCGCACCAGAGATTTGGTGTAAACCGTAAACCGCTCACGCCGCTTGACGAACAATCAGGCGGCGTTTTCTTTTAGCAAGGCGCGTAAGCCTTCCTCATCCAGAACCGCCACGCCGAGCTCTTGCGCTTTCTCGAGCTTGCTGCCCGCCTCGGCGCCCGCCACTACATACGATGTCTTGCGCGACACAGAGCCGCTTACTTTGCCGCCCGCGGCAATGATTTGGGCGGAAGCCTCATCTCGGGACCACACAGGCAAGGTACCCGTCAGCACGAATGTCTTACCTGATAGACCGGAGCTGCGTGCCGCCTCTTGAGCTTGCGGCTCGACCCCCTGTGCTTGCAGCGCACGGACAACTTCTTGGTTATGCGCCTCAGCAAAAAAACGCGCAATAGACCCCGCCACCACAGGTCCGACATCTGGCACTGCAAGTAACTCATCCTCGGTCGCCAGCATGAGCTTATCGATCGATCCAAGCTGCAGAGCGAGGTCTCGCGCTGTCGTTTCACCGACATGACGAATACCCAACGCAAAAATCAGTCGACCGAGTGCGGGCTTTTTCGCCTGTTGAATCGCCTCAATCAGGTTCTCAGCAGACTTTCGACCCATGCGATCGTACTCAGCAAGCTCATCCACTTGCAAACCAAACAAGTCCGCGAGGGAATGAATCCGTTCACGATCGACCAATTGCTCTACGAGCTTTTCACCTAAGCCCTCGATATCCAGTGCTTTACGACCCGCTGCATGAATAATGCTTTGCTTGCGCTGTGCAGCACAAAAAAGGCCTCCCGTGCACCGCGCAATCGCCTCGTCCTCCACCCGCTCAATGGCAGAGCCACACACAGGACACGCGGTTGCCATCACAAACTGCGTGGCAAAAATAGGACGCTGCTCAAGCACGGGGCCTACAACCTCCGGGATCACATCGCCCGCGCGTCGCACGATCACAGTGTCTCCGATGCGCACATCCTTACGACGAATCTCATCTTCGTTATGCAGTGTTGCATTGGTCACCGTCACCCCGCCAACAAAGACAGGGGCGAGCCGGGCAACAGGTGTGATCGCACCGGTACGACCCACCTGAACCTCAATATCCAAAAGAGTTGTCGTGGCCTCTTGCGCAGGGAACTTGTGCGCGATCGCAAAACGGGGTGCACGTGCCACAAACCCCAGCACCTTTTGCGCAGCGAGCGCATCGACTTTGTACACGACGCCGTCAATGTCATAGGGCAAGCGCGCGCGCCGCGCACCTACCTGCTCGTAGTACGCCAATAAATCCCCCGGCCCATGCGCCACGACATGCTGAGAGACGTTCACCGGCAAGCCTAAACTCGCTAACCAGTCGAGCATTTCGCTATGACGCGTACAACGAACATCTCCGACTTCACCCCAACCATACGCAAAAAAACGTAATGGACGCTGCGCTGTGATGCGCGAGTCTAACTGTCGCAAACTACCCGCGGCCGCATTGCGTGGATTGACAAAGACTTTCTCATCACGTCCGCGTTGCGCTTCATTAAGTCGGTCAAAATCTGCAAGGTTCATGAATACCTCGCCCCGGACTTCCAGCACATCGGGGATCGTCTCGGGATCACCCGTCAGACGCAAGGGGATCGCTTTAATCGTACGGATGTTGGTGGTGACGTCTTCACCCGTTTGACCGTCACCACGCGTCGCGGCCTGCACAAGCAATCCGCGTTCGTAACGCAGACTGATCGCTAGCCCGTCAAGCTTCAATTCACAAAAATAAGCGACAGACGCATCGGCAGATAGCTTGCCCGCAGCGCGCAATGTATCAGAGACTCGCTTATCAAAAGCATAGACTTCTTGGGACTCAAAGGCATTACCCAAAGACAGCATCGGCACACGATGCGTCACACTGGAGAAGGCGGCCAAGGGAGCCGCCCCCACGCGTTGCGTAGGCGACGAGGCGGTTAATAGCTCTGGATGTTTCGCTTCAAGCGCTTGCAGCTCGCGCATCAGCTGATCATATTGCGCGTCGCTGACCGTCGGGTCATCGAGCACGTAGTAGGCATGATTATGACGTTCGATTTCGGCGCATAACCACTGCAGGCGCTCGACGACCGAAGACTCACTCACCCGCTTGCGTCCTCAGGCAAATACCCGACGTGCCCGCGGGCTGCCCGCAGCAAGCCCGGCTTGTTCAAGTTGCTGATAGAGTGTCTTGAGACGTTCATCGATGACAACATCTGAACCGGGCTGCACGGGGCGGCCCTGATCATCAACGAGTTCAGCGCCGACGCGACGCGCCAACTCAAAACCAACCTCAACCATTTTTCCGAAGGCGCGTGTATCGGCTGGGCTGCAAGGCACATCCAGCAACAGGCTCAAGCGATCGACACCCGCCATCCCCGCGTCGAACGACTCTGCATCTGAACGTGCCAAGCTAAAGCAGACAAGTCCATACTCGCCCAACCAAACCAGTTGTCCGTTAGCGGGCACGAACCCCATGTTTTCGGCTGCATTGGTCACATCCGACACGGGATGATTTGCACCCATCAGCAAGGTCAGCCCGACTTGAGTATCCAGCCCGGCACACATGTCGTCCAAGCGCGAGGCTAAGTCTAGGACACGCTGCTGATCAGGCCCCTCAATGGAGCATTCCAACTGTTCAGCCAAACTCTGTGCGCGATTCCAAATCTGCGACCATTCAATCGCGGACAGCGCACCACTTCGGTTCGCCAACAACACCGCCAGATGGACAGCGTCATACGAGACACTTGGATCAATGACAGCTTGAAGCTGTCCATCCGCATCCTGAGCAAAAATACGCACGCTCTTACGACCCGCTGTCCGCAACGGATGAATGAGCGGCGCTAGGTCTTCGCCAAGCATTGGACCTTGAAAAGCAATTTCAATCACAATCTCAGTCGACGGATCGGGCTCCAGCGCATCAAGTGTGGCATCGGGATGCTGGGGTGCATCCAGGCGCTCCGTTACATTGATACCACCCGCGCTCATTCCACCCAACCCTGGCTCACGACGTGTATCACCGACCGCGCTCGTTTGGGCAAGCAACGGGTCTTGTTCGATGACCGGCATCTGTGCTTGCATCCGACGACGTACGCGTTGGTCTTGGAACCAATTAAAGCCCAGTACCAACACAATCACGACCAGACCAATCACGATCAAATAGATTTGCAACTCACTCATGTGTTGCCTCTAGTATCAAGATCACGCAGCTTCAGCGGCAAGCTGCAAAGCGGATTCAATATCAACAGCTACGATGCGCGACACGCCTCGTTCTTGCATCGTAACGCCAATCAACTGTCTAGCCATCTGCATCGCAATCTTATTATGGGAAATAAACAAGAACTGCGTATGTTCAGCCATACTACCCACCAAGTTTGCGTACCGCTCAGTGTTTGCATCATCAAGCGGCGCATCCACCTCATCAAGCAAGCAGAAGGGTGCGGGGTTGAGCTTAAACAAGGCAAACACCAGTGCAGTCGCCGTGAGCGCTTTTTCGCCACCAGACAGCAGATGGATTGATGTATTGCGTTTGCCCGGAGGCTGGGCCATCACCTGCACACCTGCATCCAGAATCTCGTCGCCCGTCATGATGAGACGCGCCTCCCCGCCGCCAAAGAGCTTAGGGAAGAGTTCACCAAAGTGCGTATTTACTTCATTGAAGGTGGACTGCAAGAGCTCACGCGTCTCGCGGTCGATCTTACGGATCGCGTCTTCGAGAGTGTCGATCGCTGTCTGCAAGTCAAGGTATTGTGCGTCGAGGTAGCCTTTGCGCTCACGCGACTCGGTTAACTCGTCCAATGCCGCCAGGTTGACAGAGCCCAGCGACTCAATTTTCTTGGTGATACGCTGCACTTCGGACTGCAGCCAAGCGGGGCGCTGCCATTCTTCGGTTTGCTCTGCGATCACCGCTTGCACGGCGACGCGATCGACCTGACGCTCGTTGAGTTGCTCGGCAAACTGCTCGGCTGCCAAGCGCGCGGCTTGCTCTTGCAACTGCAGCTGCATGATGCGCTCGCGGCGGGGCTCGAGCGAGCGCTCCATGGTGAGTCGTTCTTCGTCGGCTTCACGCAACTGCGCAGCCAACGTATCCATTTCGATTCTTACGCGACCCAACGACTCTTCGCGCTCGGCGCGTATTTCTAGCGCATCTTGTAAGCCCGCTTCTGCCGCTGCGGCATCCAGTGTCGCGAGCTCATCTTCCTGTCCGGCAAGCTCTTGCTGGGCACGAACCGACTGTTCAATCGCCAATTGCAAATTACGCTGTAGCTCAGCAATCCGGGCACGTACACCGCGCTCATTGAATTCAGCTTCTTGTGCGCCGCGCTCTTGATCACGTAAACGATTGCGCGCAGTCTCAGCCTCCTCGAACAACGCTTCACCCGCCATTTCGGCCTCGGAATACGCCTCTTGTTGAACACCGATCTCGGCGTCCAGTTCTTCAAAGCGCGCTTCAGCCTCAAGTTTCGCTGCAGTCAGTTCTTCTTGTTGCGAGATGACTTCAGCGATGTCTTGCTCAAGCCGGCCTGAACGCTCACGCGTCTGCTCCACTTGCTGCTGCAAGCGTGTGTGCTCTAACTGCAGGTCGTGCAGGCGACGGGTAATTTCTGCAACACGTTGTCGTGCAGGAGGCAAGGCTTGCGATACCTGCTGCCAGGATGACTCGGCTTGCGCGACAGCCGAGCGCGATTGGTCGGCAATCAGTTGATGCGCTTTAAGCTCACGCTGCAAGTTCTCAATCTCTTGTTGACGCGCGAGTAAGCCTGCCTGCTCCGAGTCCGGTGCGTAAAAACGCACGCTATGGGCATCGATTAAGTGACCACCCCGCACGACAAGCATTGCTCCTGCAGGCAAGTTGGCTCTGGCAGCGATGGCCTGCGCCACATCTTTGGCGATGTACACATGACCCAGCCAAGTCTGCAACAAGGTACGCAGTTCTGGATCCGTGATGCGCAGCACAGTCGTCAAGGGCTCGAGCCCGGCTGGCGCGGCCACAGCTGGCGCAGCGACAGGTAACTGATAGAACGCAAGACGCGCAGGCGGCGCATCCGCTGCAAAGGCGCGCGCCCAGTCAAGGTTACGTACCTCAAGACCTGTCATCCGTTCATTCAGAACGGCTTCAAGTGCTGTTTCCCAGCCTGGCTCAACATGCAGCTTCTGCCACAAGCGACCCAACTGACTGAGTTCATGTTTAGCAAGCCAGGGCTCGAGTGCGCCTTTCTTTTGCACGTCTTCCTGCAGGCGCACGAGTGCGGATAAACGAGCGTCCAGGCGGGCGAGTGTCTCGGCCTCGACCTGCGCTTGCTGCTGAGCCTGGGCGCGACGCGCATCAGCCTCAGGCAACTTATCTTCGAGTTCAGTGAGTGTGCCCAGGGATTCCTCGAGCAACTCCTCGGTGGCCACTTTGTCACCCGTCAATTGCTCAAGCGCAGCCGTGTCAGGTGCTTCAACGCCCTTGAGCTCAAGGGCCAGCCTTTCGCGTCGCAGTTCAAGTCCTTGCAATTGGCGATCTGAATCCCGCTGTGTCTGCGCGACTAACGCGAGGCTTTGCTCGACACGCGCCAAGGTGGCACGCAACTCTTCACGCTCGAGTGCAGCTTGCCGCACACGCGCCTCGATGTCAGGCAAACCTTCCTGCGCCGCCCGTGCCAAGTCACGCGCTTCTTCAGCACGCGCAGCGCTCGTCATGAGCTCGTCTTCACCTTCTTGGATTTGTGCTTGGCAGTGCTCCTGCTGCGTCGCCCATTCCGTCAATTGTGTCTGCAGCTGTGTGCGCCGGGTTAGCACCCGATTACGCGACTCGACCACGTGCCGAATCTCGGCCTCCAGGCTGCTTACTTTTGCATTCGCTTCGTACAGCTGGCCTTGCGCGGCGTGTACCGCATCGCCCGCAGCGTAGTGTGCTTGGCGACGTGACTCAAGCGCGGCTTCGCTCGCGCGCAGCCCCGCCATCGAGGCTTCAAGCTCGGTATGTGCGCGCTCAATATCCTGTTGGGTCCGGTCACGCTCAAGGTGCGCGGCCGCTTCTTTCAGGAACCACAAGGCATTCTGTTTGCTTTCGCCCTCAGCCTGCAGCGTGCGGTATTCGCGCGCCACCTCGGCTTGTGATTCAAGCTTGTCGAGCTGTGAAGTGAGTTCGCGCAGAATATCTTCCACACGCACGAGGTTTTCACGCGTATCCGACAAACGATTTTCTGTCTCGCGGCGGCGCTCCTTGTAACGCGACACCCCCGCAGCCTCTTCCAAGTAAACACGTAGTTCTTCGGGCTTCGCTTCGATCAGGCGGTTGATCATGCCTTGACCAATAATGGCGTAGCCGCGCGATCCTAAGCCAGTTCCCAGGAAGATGTCGTGCACATCACGACGACGAACCAACTGGTTATTGATGAAATAGCTACTGGTGCCGTCGCGGGTCAATACGCGACGTACAGCGATTTCGGCGTAAGTCGCCCATTGCCCGGAGGCCCGACCTGCAGAGTTATCAAATACCAGCTCAACCGACGCTCTGGCCGAGGGCTTACGCTCGCCCGAGCCACTAAAAATAACGTCCTGCATCGACTCGCCGCGTAATTCCGAGGCGCGGCTTTCGCCCATCACCCAGCGCACGGCATCAATAATGTTGGATTTACCGCAACCGTTAGGCCCGACAACCCCGACCAGCTGGCTAGGGGTCGGAATGACGGTCGGATCGACAAAAGACTTAAATCCGGCAAGTTTGATCTGGGTCAGACGCACAATAAGGGCACAATTTGGGATGGAATCCTCGAGATCATAACCGAGCTCGAGCCGATCGATTTGTTCAGGTATTATTCAGACAGCCCGCACTAGGGTGGGTAAACTAAATTTAGGATGCGACTCTTGAATCGAGGCTTCTACACCGTCATGGCCGCCCAAGCGCTATCGTCGCTTGCGGACAATGCGCTTTTCATTGCCGCGATCGCGCTTATTCAACAATTAGAGGGCCCCGACTGGATGGCCCCCATGATGAAGTGGTGGTTCGCCGCGTCGTATGTGTTGTTAGCCGCGTTCGTCGGAGCAATCTCGGACTCCTTTCCTAAAGGGCGAGTCATGTTTATGACGAACGCCATCAAGGTCAGCGGTTGTTTACTCATGTTTTCTTATGCACTGTTCGGGTTCACACAGGAAGGGCAGGTTTCCTTAGTCTGCGTGGCCTACGCCTTAGTGGGTATCGGCGCCGCGGCATACTCCCCAGCCAAGTACGGCATCGTCACCGAAATGCTGCCTCCGCTTCAATTGGTCAAAGGCAATAGCTGGATCGAAGGACTGACCATTCTGTCCATCATCATGGGAACAGTTGTCGGCGGCATCTTGGTCTCGCCCGGCGTGTCTGGCTGGCTACTCACGCACCCGATGATCAATAGCCTGGTGGCAACCCCGGCCGAGGCGGCCATTCTTGTGATCGCCTTTATCTATATCGCGGCCGCGCTTTGCAACCTGATGATCCCCAAGACAGGCATCGTCTACCCCACGCAACAAAAGAATCCGATCAAGCTCGTCAAGGCGTTCGCCGGCTATGTCCGCATTCTCTGGGCAGATAAGCTGGGCCAAATATCCCTGGGGGTCACAACGTTGTTTTGGGGTGCGGGAGCCACGCTTCAACTCATCGTGATCGAATGGGGGAGTGACCACCTCGGTTATCGACTCGATCAGGCGTCTATTTTGATGGGGGTCACCGCACTCGGAACCATCGGAGGCTCGATCTTGGCGGGTCGCGTGCCGCTGCGCAGCGCACTGGGGGTCTTGCCGCTTGGTGTGGCCATGGGGTTTATCGTCATGCTCATGCCGTTTGTGGACCCAAGCTGGACAATCAATGTGCTGGGGGTCGAACTCCCTTGGACGGCTTATGTTCTGTTGATCTTGATTGGCCTGACCTCAGGCTATTTTGTGGTGCCGATGAACGCGCTCTTGCAGCACCGCGGCCACGTCTTGCTCTCCGCCGGGCACTCCATTGCGGTACAAAACTTTAATGAGCAACTCAATATTCTGCTCATGGTCGCGGTCTACACCGTCATGCTTTGGCTAGATATGCCCATCAATGTCATCATCTGGATCTTTGGGCTCATCGTCGCGGTCCTCATGGTCGTGATGATGCGGTGGAACAAACTGAACCAACAAAGAGACCCTAACCTGCTTGATCAGATTGGCCAAGAGGGGCACGGCAAAGCGCTTTAAGGCGTTGCAGGTCTTTCCAGGCAGCAGCTTTCTCGCTGGGGTGGCTCAGCAGGTAGGACGGGTTGTAGCTGACGACCAGAGGAATATCTCGGCCGTCCACCTGAAGGCTGTGCGTGCGTTCACGCAATGATTGCAAGGGCTCTTCGCTACCCAACAACGCCTGCGCGGCAAAACGGCCCAACGCCAAGATTGTGAAGGGCTGTTGCAAAGCGATTTCTCGCATCAAATATGGCTGACACGCCTGAACCTCTTCGGGGCGTGGATTGCGGTTCCCCGTTGGACGACATTTGATAATCGTGGTCACATAGGCGTCATGCCCTCGCCCACTTTGAATCGCAGCCAGCATGTTGTCTAGCAGTAAACCTGGGCGTCCCATAAAAGCCTTGCCCTGCCGATCATCCTGCTCACCAGGCGCTTCGCCCACCACCATGATGGCCGGTTGCGTAACCCCCTCTCCCATCACCGCCTGCTGCCGTGCGGTGCAAAGCCCGCAGGCCTGACAAGCACGAACCGCTGCAGATAAGGCTGTCATGTCTGACAACGCAGCGAGCTGCTCGGGGGATTGCGCTACCTGGGTCACCACCTTAGTCATGACTGCCGCAGGGACCACTCTGCTGGGACGTGCGGGTGCAGCAGTTACCTGTGCGGGGGCTGGGGCAAGTCTAGGGACAGACGCGGGCTCCAACACTGTCGGGCTCGCCGCAGGGACCCACGGCTTCTCGATACCCAGTTCTGCCAGCCAAGCGACTTGCAGGGAGGTGAGTGAAAGCGGTGAAGGACGGGTGTCTGTCATAAAGGAGGAGGGCTTTGCCTAGGAACTCAAGACTGCTCGAATACTTTTTTAAGTACCAGCGCATCTTCACGCTGGGCTCTTCCTGCAGGATAGTAATCCCGACGCACACCGATCTGGACAAAACCTTGCTTGGCATAAAAAGCGAGCGCCTGAAGATTGGATGGGCGGACCTCGAGCAACAGACCCTCTGCACCGAACTGACGGGCACTGCGCGCAGCCTGCTCCAATAGTTGTCGGCCGAGGCCTTTGCCCTGCCGCTCGCGTGCGACGGCAATCACAAGGATGTGCGCGAGATCGGGCGCCTGCATCACGATACAAAAGCCAATGAGCTCGTCATCCTGTCGCAACACCCAGGCAGAGTAGCCTGCGGCGAGAGCATCCTCAAAATTCTTGGCCGTCCAAGGAAACGATTGCACTGCAGATTCCAGTGCCACCACCGCTGGCAAATCCGCAAGCGCCATCGGCAAGAGCGCAACCGACGTGGGCGCATGCGCGCGCGGGTTGCCGCCAAGCCCAGCCGCACGCTCAGCCGTCGTAAAGGCAACCTTATCGCGTAAATAAAATGGCGCCGCTTGCTCCGGTGGCACAGCCTGCCCTTGTTTGAAGGCGCGCAACGCTAAAGGCGCCATCGCTTGCGCCTCTGGTCGAGCGGTTAAATCATCTTCGATCCATTGTTCGGGCAACCCGACACGAGCCCCCGACACACTCCACCCTTCTCCAACCAAACAAACGTTGGGAGCATCCACGACTTCAGCAGCTGCACGCTGTAACCAAATCGCAGAGCGTTGCGACACAAACAGGGGAGCGTCCACGGCGGCCATCAGCACGGGCGGCTGCAAGACCAGCAAGCCCTCTGAGGGCGTGTCCACATACGCAGCAAAGTAAATCTCCTCCATGCGTGCATCCAGCGCAGCCAATATCAGCTGGCCCGGATATCGAACACTCGCCGTCGCCGCCACAGCAGGCAACGCTCCCACAGGGATCACGGGGAGCCCCAAGGCCAAACCGAGACCTTGCGCCACGCCACACGCTACGCGTACGCCGGTGAAGGCCCCAGGTCCCTGACCAAATGAGACAGCGCTGAGCGCGTGACGAGAGACCGCGCACTCCTCCAGCAACGCCTCGATCAGGGGCAATACATTGGCGGCGTGCCCCGAGGTGCCCTCAAGTGAGCGTTGCGTTGTCGTGCATAGACCGTCGCGCTCGGACACAAGCGCCACGGTGCACAACGTGGTCGAGGTTTCGATCGCAAGAATATGTGTCATGCCGCAATTGTAATGAAGCGGCTGCAAGCAAGCGAAAGGCTCTGCGCAGGAAACAAATCATGACAATCAACAGGGTACGCGCGGCGAGTCTGATACATCTTGTAACAAATTCACGATTCGCTTTTTTGCATTTGTAAAACCTTGTAAGCGACACGCTGCAAACGACTCAAGCGCGGTTACATTTTCACTCATGAATACTTTATATACTTCCCCTTCACGCAAAATCCTCGTCGTAGACGACGACTCGCGCCTGCGCGAACTACTGCGCCGCTACCTCACCGAACAAGGCTTTTTCGTCCAAGTTGCTGAAAATGCTCGTGAAATGACCAAGATCTGGTACCGCGAACACATTGATCTGTTGATTTTGGACCTGACACTGCCCGGCGAAGATGGCCTGTCCGTCTGTCGCCGCCTCCGTGCAAACCACGACAATACCCCCATCATCATGCTGACCGCCAAGGCCGAAGAGATCGATCGTATCGTTGGACTCGAAATGGGTGCGGACGACTATTTATCCAAGCCCTTTAACCCACGCGAACTCTTGGCCCGCATCAATGCGATCTTGCGCCGCCGCAGCGTCGATGAACATCCTGGCGCACCTAGCCAAGAAAATGAAACCATCCACTTTGGGCCTTATGTTTTAAGTCTGTCCACTCGCACTCTCTTGCGCGACGATTCCGTCATCCCCATCACCACCGGAGAATTCTCCGTCCTCAAGGTGTTTGCACGCCACCCTCGTATCCCTTTGTCGCGCGACAAACTCATGGAGCTCGCACGCGGCAGGGATTACCGCGCCTACGACCGCAGTCTAGACGTTCAGATATCACGCTTGCGCAAAATACTGGAGAACAACCCGTCCAAACCAGCCTACATACAGACGGTCTGGGGGCTCGGCTATGTGTTTGTGCCCGACGGTCGCTACTAAGTGCTCAGCGGGCACCCACACGCCCGCGCACGCGTTTAAGGCTGGCTAGGGGGCTCTAGAGCTCTGAGCAAAACAACTGCGTTGGCCGCGATCCCTTCTTGGCGACCCAAGTGGCCAAGCCCTTCATTCGTTTTCGCTTTGACATTGACGTCTTGTGACGAGACGCCTAAGTCAGCAGAGATATTTGCGACCATCGCCGCCGCGTGCGGTCCGATCTTGGGCTGCTGCGCATGGATGGTTGCATCCACATTCACGAGCACCCAGCCCGCTTGTTGGACGCGTCGATAGGCCTCGCGCAACAATACGCGGCTATCCGCTCCCTTAAAAGCAGGATCCGTATCCGGAAAATGCCGGCCAATGTCGCCTAAGCCGGCAGCGCCAAGCATGGCGTCTGTAATCGCATGCAGCAGCGCATCCGCGTCTGAGTGGCCTTGTAGACCATGCGAATGCGCAATCGTGACACCACCCAAAATCAATGGACGCCCTGGAACCAAGGCGTGCACATCAAACCCCTGCCCAATCCGAAACGCAAAATGACTCATAGCCAAGATTCCACCCATTCAAAGTCGTCGGGCCACGTGATCTTTGTATTACGACCTGATCCGGGTACAAGGAGCGGCGCGTAGCCGGCAGCTTCCATCGCCTGCGCTTCGTCTGTCGGCACATGGTCAGTGTTCGTTGCGTGGGTCAGCACACGCTCGAGCGCCGCGCGCAGCAAGCCTGCACGGAACATTTGCGGTGTCTGCGCGAGCCAGAGCAGATCGCGCGCGAGCGTGGTCTCTACCGCGGCAATACCCGAGGGCGCAGACGCCACAGTGCGCGCACGCTTGACCGTATCTGGAACGGGGAGCGCGAGCAACCCTCCCACACCATTCGGCAGACAAGCATCAATGAGGCGTCCTAGCGCATCAGCAGGCAGCCCAGGGCGTGCGGCGTCGTGCACCAGCGCCCAGTCGTGAGGGGCTAGTTGCGCGTCGCACAGCGCGTTGTAGACAGTCTGTGCACGTGTTTCGCCTCCACATGGCACGCAGACAACGCGGGCCAAGCCTTCAAGCACCTCAGCAGCTTGATCGTCCTCTGGCGCGACGGCCACACGGACTTGATCAATCCGTGTGTCGACCAGCAACGCCTGCACCGTACGTCTAAGCATGGCTTGCCCCGCAAGTAAGCGATACTGTTTCGGAACGGGTGCTTCATGCCCCCGGAGCGCACGTGCGCCAACCCCTGCGGCGGGCACGAGTGCGATCAGGCGATCTTGCGGTTCTAAGGGTTCTGTGCGGCTCATAAGCGCTTGATTTTATAATTAACTGTCTGACCGTGCCCACCTGGCACGCACGCCCTTCTCTGGCTGGTCCTGAATGTCTGTTGTAGCACCCTCTGTTTCTGCCTTATTGGCCGCCCTCAAGCCTGGCCAGCGCTATACGCACCCCACCCCGCCCGGGTCAGGGGATGCTTGGTTACTCACAGAATTGGCCGCAGCCGCAGGCAAGCCGATTGTCGTGCTAACCGCCGAACCACTCGAAGCACAAAGGCTAGCTGAAGAAATTCCGATTTTTTCGAGCAAACTGCGTGTGCGTCCTCTGCCAGACTGGGAAACCTTACCGTACGACAGTTTCTCGCCGCACCAAGATCTTATTTCCGAACGTCTGCGTACCTTGCACGCCCTGATGCTCGGTGAGGTTGACGTCTTAACCGTTCCCATCACCACCGCGCTTTATCGCCTTGCACCCCCAAGCTTTCTGGCGGCGTATACCTTTTCGTTCAAACAAAAAGACAAGCTCGACGAGCCCGCACTGCGCGCGCAACTCATGCTTGCGAACTATGCGCATGTTTCACAGGTGACCGCACCCGGTGAGTTCTGCGTACGCGGCAGTCTGATCGACTTGTTTCCGATGGGCTCGGTGGTCCCCTATCGCATCGACTTGTTCGACAATGAAATTGAATCGATTCGCGCCTTCGACATCGACACACAGCGCAGTCTCTACCCCGTCGGGTCCGTGCAGCTCTTGCCTGGCCGAGAGTTCCCGATGGACGAGCCAGCACGCAATCACTTTCGTGCGCAGTTTCGCGAAGTGTTTGAGGGCGACCCCTCGCGCGCCCTGCCCTACAAGGACATGGGCAACGGGATTCCCTTCGCCGGGGTTGAATACTACCTACCCTTGTTTTTTGAAGACACGGCAACGCTCTTTGATTACCTCAAGCGCGACACGCTGGTCGTGACGTTAGGTGATATTGATGACGCCATGCGCCGCTTCACGCAAGATACGGCCACACGCTACAACTTTTTAAAGAGCGATCGCGAACGACCTGTCTTGCCACCAGACGCGTTGTTTCTGCAGGGTGATGCGCTCTTTGAGCAGCTCAAGTCTTTCGCACGACTAGCCTTAACGGCGGGCGACGCTCATCCAGATTACGCACGTGCACCGGATATCGGGGTATCACGCCGGGCTGAAGATCCACTGGCCAAGTTGCGAGCCTTGCTGGATAACAATGCACAACAAACGCCCGCCGCACATTCGCGCATCGTGTTGTGTACCGATTCGCACGGACGACGTGAAACGATTGTGCAAATGCTCGCAGAGCACGGCATTGCACCGGATGCACAGACCGAATCTGTTGCAGAGTTTCTGGCGCAAGACTTGCACTTTGGCATCACGGTTGCGCCACTCACGACGGGCTTTGCCCTGACATCCGAGGCCCTGGTCTTCCTGACAGAGAGCGATCTTTACCCAGGACACGGCACCACCACGCGACGGGGTAAACGCGATCAAGAGCGCGCCAGCGACGTGCAAGCGATGGTGCGGGATCTATCTGAGCTGCGCGAAGGCGATCCAGTCGTACACGCGCAACACGGAATTGGTCGCTATCACGGCCTGGTCAATCTTGATATGGGCGAGGGCGAGATGGAATTCCTTCATCTCGAATATGCGAATAAAAGTACGCTCTATGTGCCCGTCTCGCAACTGCACGTGATTGCGCGCTACAGCGGCAGCGATCCCGAAACGGCACCACTGCACCTGCTGGGCTCAGGACAATGGGACAAAGCACGACGCAAAGCCGCACAGCAGGTTCGCGACACCGCCGCGGAACTTCTTGATTTGTACGCGAAGCGTGCCGCGCGGCAAGGCTTTGCCTTCAAGCTGCCCTTAGGCGATTACGAACTGTTCTCTGAGGGCTTTGGTTTTGAAGAAACCGCAGACCAAGCCGCTGCCATTCAATGCGTGATTGCGGACATGACTTCCGGCAAACCGATGGATCGCCTAGTCTGCGGCGATGTCGGCTTTGGCAAAACCGAAGTCGCCCTGCGCGCCGCCTTTCTCTCCATCGCGAATGGCAAGCAAGTCGCCCTGCTTTGCCCCACCACACTGCTCGCCGAACAGCATGCACAAACGTTTACTGATCGCTTTGCCGATTGGCCCGTCAAGGTCGTAGAGCTCTCACGGTTTCGCTCAGCAAAGGAGATCAGTAGCGCGATCGACGGGATCCGAGACGGGACAATCGACATCATTATCGGGACGCACAAAATACTGTCAAAGGATGTCAACTTTAAACGACTCGGTCTTGTCATCATCGACGAAGAACATCGCTTTGGGGTGCGTCAAAAAGAAGCACTCAAAGCGCTGCGCGCCGAGGTCGACGTCCTGACGCTCACCGCCACACCGATTCCCCGCACACTCGGTATGTCGCTTGAGGGCATCCGAGACTTCTCTGTGATCGCTACGGCGCCACAAAAACGACTCGCCATCAAAACCTTCGTACGTCGCGAAGACAACAGCACCATGCGCGAGGCCCTCCTGCGCGAACTCAAGCGCGGCGGGCAGGCGTATTTCTTGCATAACGAAGTAGAAACGATTCACAACCGTCGCGCACGGCTTGAAGAGCTCGTCCCTGAAGCACGCATCGCGGTTGCCCACGGACAAATGGGAGAGCGCGATCTCGAACAGGTGATGAAAGGCTTCTACCAAAAACGCTTCAATGTCCTGCTGTGCACGACCATTATTGAAACGGGCATCGATGTGGCCAGCGCGAACACCATCATCATTCACCGCGCTGACAAGTTCGGCTTGGCACAGCTACATCAACTGCGCGGTCGCGTGGGTCGCTCGCACCATCAGGCTTATGCTTACCTGATGACGCCTGGCGAAGACGCCATCACCAAGAATGCTAAGAAGCGGCTCGAAGCGATTCAGGCGATGGAAGAATTGGGCTCCGGCTTCTTTTTGGCGATGCACGATCTCGAGATCCGTGGAACGGGCGAGGTACTCGGCGAATCACAGTCTGGAAACATCCAAGAAATCGGCTTCTCGATGTACAACGACATGCTCAATGAAGCCGTACGCGCGTTAAAGGCGGGCGTCGAACCAGATCTGGACGCACCATTCAGTGCGGGTTGCGAAGTGAATTTGCACGCCCCTGCACTTCTGCCCTCTGACTACTGCGCCGACGTACATGCGCGCCTATCCCTGTACAAGCGACTATCCAGCGCAACAGACGAAGAGGCGCTGATCGCCCTCCAAGAAGAGCTCATCGACCGTTTTGGCAAACTACCTGAGGCTGGACGCACTTTGATCTCAACGCATAAGTTGCGTTTACTCGGGTTGCCGCTAGGGATTCAAAAAATCGATGCCAGCGAGTCACAAATCTTGTTGCACTTCAAGCAAAATACGATAGTCGATCCGCTTCGACTCATTGAACTGGTACAAAAGCAAAAACACATTCGCTTTGCTGGGCAAGACAAGTTACGCATTGAGATCAAAGCAGTCGATGTTCAAGCTAGATTTGAAGCGACCCGTACGGTACTGCGCTCTTTAGTTTAAAAACACCTCTCTTTTCCCCTACTACACTGCCCTGCCATGACGACAACCCACCTTGTTATTCAGTCCCCAGCACTATCGACAGATCTGATCGAGCAAGCTGCGGCGATTGCGGAAGCTTCTGGCGTACGACGCGTCGGCACGACAGCCGCACGACTGCTGGCCGTGAACGACAGCGCCGAGATACGGTCGGAAATACTAGCCTGGGGCGAACGCAGTTTGGTCGATACCGCCTACGTTGCAGCGGGCAATCGCCTCAGTGACTGCAAAGTGCTCGCCATGGATATGGATTCGACACTCATTAACATCGAATGCATTGATGAAATCGCTGCCTTTGGCGGCGTGAAAGAGCAAGTCGCATCGATCACCGAGGCCGCCATGCGGGGGGAGATCAAGGATTTTTCTGAAAGCCTCACTCGGCGGGTCGCGTTTCTCAAAGGCCTCTCGGCGGAGGTCTTGCAGTCCGTCTATGAACAAAAGTTGCGCTTTAACCCGGGCGCCGAGCAATTAGTCGCCACCGCCAAACTAGCGGGCTTAAAGGTTCTTCTGGTTTCGGGCGGCTTCACTTTCTTTACTGAAAAGCTCAAGGCACGCATTGGCTTAGATGCCGCACACGCCAACGTGTTAGGCACTGAAAACGGTCTACTCACCGGCCAAGTCGTCGGCCGTATCCTGGACGCACAGGGCAAAGCGGATACGCTGCGTGCTTTCGCAGACGCTTGCGGCGCGAAGCCAGAGCAAATTATTGCGATCGGCGACGGCGCAAACGATTTAAAGATGTTGGGCCTAGCCGGCTACTCGGTCGCCTATCGCGCCAAGCCTGTGGTGCGTGCGCAAGCCAAGTTCGCCCTGAATGTCGCGGGGCTCGATGGAGTGTTGAACTGGTTTGAGACCTAGCGCCTAGACTTAGGCCTAGCGTCTGAGCAAATAGCGCAAGACAAATCCGGGAAACGCCATCACTAGAAACAACGTGAGGGTGGTTGCGTAGAACTCCCAGCGCTGTGCAAAGACGTTACCAATCATTCGTTCAAATGTGAAGCCTACTGCGCCAATCACCCCATACAAAACGATCAGTTCGATCAGGCGCACCACAAAGGGCTTAGGGCCCTTCAGCGCAAACAAGCCAAATACACGTTCATTGAAAAAAGGCAGGTTGGCCGCCGCGAAAGCCAACACAAGCAACAGCCATATGGCGGCGTTTTGATTCATAGCAGTCCGAAGCTGTGCACGCGCGACATGATGGGCTCAGTCCTCAAAACGAGAGGGTGGCGCGCATTGCCTGTAGGCACAGCGCAATCAACCCACCAGGCATTAAGCCAAGACCCAGCACCAGTAGGCCATTTATCAGCAATAGCGTACGCGGCAGTATCGGCGCCGCTGGTGCAAGCACTGATTTTTCGGCTGGCTCATCAAAATAAATCACTTTGATGATACGCAGGTAGTAGAACGCGCCGATCAAGGAAAACAACACGGCCACAACGGCAAGCCACAAGCGGTCAGATTGCAATAACCCTTGCAAAATCAAGAGCTTCGCATTAAAGCCAACGAGTGGTGGCAAGCCTGCGAGCGAACACATCAAAATCAGCATGATCCCTGCGACCCAAGGACTACGACGATTCAGGCCTTTGAGGTCATCAATGCTTTCGCACTCAAAACCGTCACGCGCCAACAACATGATCAAGCCGAAGGAAGCCAGTGTCGTCAACACATAGGTAAGAATATAAAACAGGGCTGAGCCGTAGGCAGAAGTATCCGCCTGGATGTCACCATCTAGCGAACCCGAGGCCAACCCGAGCAAGACAAACCCCATGTGCGCGATTGTTGAATAGGCCAACATCCGCTTGAAGTTGGTTTGCATGATGGCGGTGAGGTTACCAATGGCGAGCGACAGCACCGCAAGAATCAACAACATCGGCTGCCAATCCGCCGCGAGATCAACAAAGGCAATCACCAGAATGCGCAAGGTAATCGCAAACGCAGCAAGCTTAGGTGCCGCAGCCAACACAAGCGTAATCGCAGTGGGTGCGCCTTGGTAAACATCTGGCACCCACATATGAAAGGGCACAGCGCCCAGCTTAAAGGCCAGACCAGCGACCAAAAATACAATGCCAAACGTCAGGGGTAAGTAGTCAACCTGTCCAGAATTAACCGTATCAGCGATATTGCGCAGATCGAGATTGCCGGTCGCACCATACATCATCGACATGCCGTACAGCATGAAACCCGAGGCAAGCGCACCCAGCACAAAGTACTTCATCGCAGCTTCGGTCGACTCTGCATGGTCACGACGAATCGCCACCAACGCATAGAGCGCCAGAGACATCAACTCAAGCCCGAGATAGATCGTTAAGAAGTTACCTGCAGAGATCATGACCATCTGGCCCAGCAAGGCAAACAATACCAGGACGTAGAGCTCACCACCGCGCAACATATCGCGGGTCTGGATGTATTCACGACCGTAGATCAACGTTAACGCTACGGCAATGTAGGACGCCATCTTGAGCAGATGCGCGAGTGGATCCGCAACATATAGACCAAAGAAGCTCTCGCCCACTAGGCCAATACTCCATTGCCAAGCGGACAGCACAAACAAAACCGCCAATGTGGCGAGCGAGAGCCCGTAGGCGAGCGCACGACGTGGGGCTTGACTACACGCATCCAGAATCAGGATGAGCATACCCATCACCGTCAGAAAAATTTCCGGAGCGGCCAGGGCGAAATCGAATTGGGATTGCATCATGGCGAGGCTTACAGTTTTGAAATGGACACGTGTTGCAAGAGGGCCTCAACCGAAACGTGCATCACGTCGGTAAAGGGCTTTGGATGGACACCCATGTAGATCACGGCCAG
>CAIUZV010000226.1 GCA_903903735.1 uncultured beta proteobacterium
ATCAATTAAGAGGCCCCAATCCCGCTCGTCGCTAGTCAAATGGGCGATAATACGGGATTGATTTTCCGTCTTGGGCCTGCCTTCATTCTGGCGTACCCACCGAACCCGGAGCCGTACTCGTGTCTGCATCACATCCATTTCCATATTCCAGCTTCAAAGCCTACGATATTCGCGGTGTGGTCCCGACCGCACTGAATCCCGACTTCGCGCGGGAGCTCGGGCGGGGTCTGGCCGCACGCGCCCATGCTGCGGGCGTGACCACAATGGTCGTGGGGCGTGATGGGCGCTTAAGCAGCCCCGAGCTAGCTGGCGCGCTGCAAGAAGGCATGCGTCAGGGTGGCATTGACACCATCGACGTGGGTCAAGTGCCCACACCCCTGGTCTATTTCGCCGCTTACACACTCAAAACCGGCTCAGGCGTTGCCGTCACAGGCAGCCATAACCCTCCCGAGTACAACGGCTTCAAAATGATGATGGGTGGCAGCACGCTGCACGGCGACGCGATCCTAGCGCTACGCGACGAAGTCGCTGCCAGCCCTAAACATGCCGCTGCACCAGGCAAGGCGACCAGTGTTGATATCCTCACCCCATATTTAGCAAGGGTGCTGGGCGATATCAAGCTCACACGTCCTATGAAAATCGCGATCGACTGCGGCAATGGCGTCGCCGGCGCGGTCGCACCGCAACTTTTTCGAGGGTTAGGTTGCGAAGTCACTGAGCTTTTTTGCGAAGTGGATGGCACATTTCCTAATCACCATCCGGATCCCGCAGAGCCACATAACCTTGAAGATCTCATTCACTGCGTCAAAACAACCGATTGTGAAATCGGCCTGGCGTTTGACGGGGATGGTGACCGCCTAGGTGTGGTGACAAAGTCCGGACAAATCATCTGGCCTGATCGTCAGCTCATCTTATATGCGCGTGATGTGCTGACGCGCTGCCCTGGCGAGACGATTATCTACGACGTGAAGTGCAGCCGACATGTCGCCGTGCAAATCCGCGCTGCGGGCGGCAAGCCCCTGATGTGGCAAACCGGGCACTCACTCATTAAAGCAAAACTCGCCGAAACCGGCGCGCCACTGGCCGGCGAAATGAGCGGCCATGTATTTTTTAAAGAACGCTGGTTTGGCTTCGATGACGGGCTCTACACCGGCGCGCGCTTACTCGAGATCCTCTCACGCTCGGCCGACCCCTCTGCCGTCCTTGAGGCCTTACCTCAAGGCGTTTCAACACCAGAACTGAAACTCGAAATGCGCGAAGGCGAGCCTCACGCACTCATCAAACGTCTGCAAAATGAAGGCGTATTTGAAGGCGCGAGTGAAATCGTAAAAATTGATGGGCTGCGCGCCGACTATCCAGATGGTTTCGGTTTGGCACGTGCCTCAAACACAACGCCGGTTGTCGTGCTCCGTTTCGAGGGCGACACGACTGAGGCACTGGCCCGGATCCAAGAGGCCTTCCGCAAACAGCTGCTTGCGCTCGCGCCGCACGTCAAACTCCCCTTCTGATCATCGCCTCTCCATTGTGACTTTGAGCCTGCCCCTATGAGCGCCCTATCGCAAACCCCCGCTTGGAAATCGTTTTCGCAAGCGGTATCCGCCAGTCCGGTCAAGCCCGACGCGCTGCGCATCATTCGCGCAGCCGAACTCGAGGTTGACCTCAGCACGCAACGATATAGCCCCGCGCTGGCTAAAGCTGGTCAGGCCCTGCTGACGCAACAAGGCTTTGAACAAGCACGCAAGGATTTGTTTAGCGGAGCCCCGATTAACTGGACAGAGAATCGTGCCGCTTGGCACACGGCATTGCGGGCACCAACACCTCCCGCAAGTGTGGCGCAAGCGGTGCAAGCCGAACAAGCCAAGCTCGCTGGTTTTGTCGAACGGGTTAATGCACAAAATCTATACCGAAATGTCGTGCACCTAGGTATAGGTGGAAGCGACTGGGGTCCGCGACTCGCGGTGGAGTCGCTGGCCGGACACGCAGGCAGACGTACCATTCGCTTCGCCTCAAACGTCGACGCACATGCAATCACCGCCGCACTGGAAGGGCTCGATCCGTCTGACACGCTCATCATTATTTCGTCCAAGTCCTTCACGACCATTGAGTCTCTCGCCAATGCGGCCTGCGCGATGGATTGGTTCCGTGCGAGCGGCATCAAACACCCACTTGATCACTTTGTTGCGGTCACAGCAAATGTACAAGCTGCGCGCGACTTCGGTATTCGTGATGAGCACATCTTTGAGTTCTGGGATTGGGTTGGAGGACGATATTCGATTTGGTCCTCTATTGGTTTGCCCATCGCACTCGGTCTAGGAATGGACACGCTCAATGACTTGCGCGCGGGTGCTGCGGCGATGGACGATCACTTTTTAAATGCGCCACTAGAACACAATGCACCCGTGCAGATGGCGCTAAGCGCGGTTGCGAACTGCAGTGTCCTAGGCTATGCCTCATTTGCGCTTTGTCCGTACGATGCACGCCTGCGACACTTAGTGCCGTGGCTGCAACAGCTCGAGATGGAATCCCTCGGCAAATCAACTCAGCGCGACGGCACAACTTTAGATGTCGCAAGCAGCCCTGCGGTGTGGGGAATGCCTGGCACGGATAGTCAGCATACTTTTTTTCAATGGCTGCATCAGGATGGCAAAGGCGCGCCAGTCGACTTCATTCTTTGCGCAAAACCAGATCATCGGCATACGCGTCACCACCGCCTGCTCATCGCAAACTGCTTAGCGCAACGAGCAGCGCTGCTCGAAGGGAAATCCTATGAGCAAGCACTCGCTGCCGTGTCAGTGAAGGAAAAAGATCCGCAAGCTGCTGCAATGTTAGCCAAGCATCGCGTGCATCCAGGCGGTCGGCCTTCGACACTGATTGTCCTGCCACAGCTAGATGCCAAGCAACTTGGCGCTTTGCTTGCGCTCTATGAACACAAAGTCTTTACCGCAGGCGTGCTCTGGGGGATTAACCCCTTTGATCAGTGGGGCGTAGAGTTTGGCAAACACTTAGCCGGCGACATTGAAAGACGGCTCGATGCACTGGGCAGCGACCCGGCCGTCAGCCCTTACGATCCGTCTACTGCACACTGGGTGCGTGAACTCGCCAGCGGTTAAGCGCAGTGCAGGGACGCGCAGCGTCCTTGCTACCCCAAGAACTTGACGTACCACGGCATCGCGACTTCAAGGCCTTGGGCGATCGTGTGCGTGGGGGCATAACCTAAAAGTGCGCGGGCCTTGCTGATGTCGGCCTGAGAATGCCGCACATCGCCCGCCCTGAAGTCTTGGTACACAGCCTCTTTATCGTATTGCACGCCTTGTCGGGCCAACGCATGCGTCAATAAATTAAACAGCTCATTCAAACTGGTACGTGCATTGACCGCCACGTTATAGACCTGATTCCTGCCGTCGGGTGAGGCAACCGCAGCAAGAATATTAGCCTGCACCGCGTTCTCAACAAAACAAAAATCACGGCTGGTGTCACCGTCTCCGTTGACAAGCACATTGTCGCCGCGAATCATGGCTGCAATCCACTTCGGTATCACCGCCGCGTAAGCGCCTTCGGGATCTTGCCGCTTGCCAAACACATTGAAGTACCGCAGCCCCACGCTGGCAAAACCATACGACCGTGCGAACACGTCGGCATACAATTCATTGACATACTTTGTCACGGCATACGGGGACAGGGGCTTGCCAATTCGATCTTCAACCTTGGGCAAACCTGGATGATCCCCGTAGGTTGAGCTTGAGGCCGCATACACAAACGCCGACACCGCCGCATCGCGAGCGGCGATCAGCATGTTCAGATAGCCTGAAATATTCACATCGTTCGTCGTCGCGGGATCTTTCAGTGATCTCGGCACAGAGCCAAGCGCGGCTTGATGCAGCACATAATCCACGCCAGACACCGCATGGGCACACATTGCGGGATCGCGAATATCACCCTCGTGAAAAACGAAACGCGACCACTGGGCACCCGACAGAGATGCTTGAATCTCATCTAGATTGTGCCGATGTCCCGTTGCAAAATTGTCGAGCCCCACGACCTGTTGATCGAGCGCGAGCAAGGTCTCCACCAGATTGGATCCGATGAAGCCGGCACACCCCGTCACAAGCCATTTCCTTGGCTTGGCACGCAGCGACGCCTGAACTTCATGATAGCGACTGGTCGTCATGTCAGATATTGATCCGCTTATGGTGTGACGTTATAGACGTAGGTCCGACTGCTCGGCAGTGAATATATATTTCAAATCGTACAGAATGTGTTTGGGCTTGCCTAACGCACGAATCGCCTCGATACCCAATTCAACAAACTGCCGATGTGCGACTGCCATGATCACTGCGTCGTATCGTCCAACTTCAAGAGCCTGCACGGGATGGATGCCATACTCATGCACGGCCTCTTTGGGATCGACCCAGGGATCATACACATCCACATTCACGTTGTACTCACCGAGCTCTTTGATGATGTCGACGACGCGCGTATTGCGTAAGTCCGGGCAGTTTTCCTTAAACGCCAACCCCATCACCAACACGCGCGCGCCCTCTACGTAAATACGTTCACGCGTCATCGCCTTGACGAGCTGCGACACCACATAGCCACCCATGCTGTCATTGATTCGCCGGCCCGCCAGAATGATCTCTGGGTGATAACCAATGGATTGCGCTTTGTGTGTCAAGTAATACGGGTCAACACCAATGCAATGCCCACCCACCAAACCTGGCCTAAACGGAAGAAAATTCCATTTTGTTCCTGCGGCTTGCAGCACCGCCTCTGTGTCGATACCAAGCTTATTAAAAATCAGCGCCAGTTCATTGATTAATGCGATATTGACATCGCGCTGCGTATTCTCAATGACCTTGGCTGCTTCCGCTACGCGTATGCTCGGCGCCAAATGCGTCCCGGCCACCACGATCTGGCGGTATAGCGCATCAACTAGTACAGCTACCTCGGGGGTCGACCCAGACGTGACTTTTTTAATCGTGCTGACACGATGCTCTTTGTCGCCAGGATTGATTCGTTCTGGGCTGTACCCTGCAAAAAAATCGACGTTATAGCGCAAGCCAGACACGCGCTCGAGTACAGGCACGCAAACCTCTTCGGTCGCGCCTGGGTAGACCGTCGACTCATAAATGACGATATCCCCAGCTTTGAGCGCCTGAGCGATTGTTTCACTGGCTTTAACCAGGGGCGTCAGATCAGGCTGCTTGTACTCATCAATCGGAGTGGGCACCGTCACGATAAACACATTCGCCTGCGCAAGATCCGCGCGCTGGTCGGTATAGCGCAAATGTTTTGCGGCGGCGAGCTCGGCAGCGTCCACCTCTAGCGTGTGGTCATGTCCATTCTTGAGGGCGTCAACGCGTGCTGTGTTGATATCAAAGCCCAAGACACTACGTTGCTTACCAAACTCAACCGCTAGGGGTAAGCCAACGTAACCTAGGCCCACAATTGCAAGTTTGATATCCTGAATCTGCAAAATTTTCTCCGGCAAGACGCAACTCAGTGAGGTGCGCAATCGCTGTCTATCGGTAACCCGCTCAAACCAAGATGATACGGGAGAGTAGGTCGATATAAAAAAAAGCCCAAGACTTTGCAGTCTTGGGCTAAATCCACCTATAGAGGAGGGTGGAGGAGACAACCGTGACAAGCTAAGGAGGAGACACTTTTGGTGCTCTTCAGTTGCTTAACCCCTAGGTCGCTTCCGGCGACGAGCGGCTAACCAACTTGGTACTTAACTTCCATAACCAAATTGTAGACTATTTTTTTGTGCGTTGCAAGAATATTTAATATTCCCTATGAAAAAAGCTGGAATTCGTTGTTTTTGTGCACCGCAACAACATACATAAAAGGCAAATTCATGTCGTCTAGACCCGGTAGGCCGTCGTTGTCATCAGGCGTGAAATAGCCTGCATCACGCCTTTCACTGGTGCCGGTAGCGGCAATGCCCCGTGGTTTTCCGCTGTTTCCCGATGTTTGATCTCATCATTTTTCATTTGAAGCACGATGGCGCGGGAGCGGCTGTCTTGCACAGGCAAGCGCTCTAGATGACTATCCAAGTGTGCCTCGACCTGCCGCTCAGTTTCCGCCATGAAGCCAAGATTATGGGCCACCCCCGAGCGACCCGCTAGAGAACCGAGGACAAAAGACCCGAGATACCAGATAGGATTTAAGATGCTTGGACGAGCATCAAGCTCGGATAAGCGCTGTCCACACCAGGCCAAGTGGTCCACCTCTTCTGCGGCCGCCTCGAGCAAAACCTGACTGCACGCAGGATCCTTGCAAACAACGGACTGACCCCGATAAAGGGCCTGCGCACAGATTTCGCCAACGTGATTTACGCGCATGAGCCCCGCAGCATGCCTCTTTTGTGCCGTGTCTAGCTCTTGGGGGTCGGGTGCCAAGGTCGCAGCCGGATTCGGGCGCTTAGAGCGCACAGCCCCCGAAAGCACCTGCAAGGCCATATCGGCCTCTGCGATCAACGCATCAAACATGCCATGGTGCCGCACAAAGCCTGAAGCCACTTTTGGCAAAGAATCCTGCATGATTCACTCCACAAACGATTTACAGCCATTTTAGCCCGCCCTGTCGGGCCGAAAACTCGATCCTTTCTAGGCCTGAAAGGATTATCATTCTTGCTTCAACGCTAAGGATCAGATATGGAAGTCAACATTGACTGGGGCGGGCCGCAAGGCATGCTGTTCGTCGCAAAAACAGGGACTGGGCACATTGCAGCCATGGACGGCGCACCAGAGGGTGG
>CAIUZV010000227.1 GCA_903903735.1 uncultured beta proteobacterium
ATCGACATCCAAAATTGCCATAGCTGCTTCCTCGCTTGGGGACTTCCCTAGCATCAGATAAAAATACCTTGTTATCCACTTGCGCGGTCAAGTATAAGAGCGCTAGATACTTTAAAAATATAGCTGCCTCAAGAAAATGACAACAAACACTCCAATTTTAGATAAGCCACTTCCTTATGGACGGCCGATTACGCTCGAACGCGCTAAGAAAATGATGCTTGCCGCCGAAGCGGAAGCGACAAAAAATCAATGGCCTGTCGCCATCGTCATAGCGGACTCGGCCGGTAGCTTGGTGCTAGCTCAGCGTCTTGATCACACACAACATTCAAGCATGGCGATTGCGACTGGTAAAGCGTTAACCGCCGTGAACTTCCGTCGACCAACCAAGATGTTTCAAGATGGAATTGCCGCAGGGGGCGAAGGCTTGCGCTTCATGGCAGTGCCAGGTGTCACCCCGCTCGAAGGCGGATTCCCCATCATCGAAAATGGGGAAGTGATCGGGGGGATTGGAGTCTCTGGCGTGTTGTCGCACCAAGACGCTCAAGTCGCTCAGGCGGGGATGGCCACAATCTGATAAAGATTTAACAGACAGGTCGGAGAACCCGACGGGATGAAGCAGTTGTAATAGTTGTGCTTATTTAGAACCATAAAAACCAGGAGACGATAATCATGCTGTCAACAATCGTAAGAACCTTAGGCATCGCCGTATTAGGGGCCGCATTGGCCGGACCAGCCGTTGCTCAAACCAACTTTCCAAGCAAGCCTGTAAAAATCGTAGTGCCTTTCACCGCCGGCAGTCAGGTTGATATTGTTGCGCGTGAACTTGGACGTGGGCTTCAAGAGATCTGGGGTCAACCCGTGATCGTCGACAACCGTCCCGGTGCGGGTGGCACGATCGGTAGTCGCATTGTTGCAGGCGCGGATCCCGACGGCGCAACCCTAATGTTTACCTCGGCCTCGCACGCCATCAATCCAACACTCTATAAGTCCTTACCCTACGACACGCTCAAAGATTTCACAGGTGTGACCTTTGGCACAAGCGTGCCGAACGTACTCGTCGTTTCTCCATCGCTTGGCGTTAAAACTGTGCAGGACCTCATCAAGCTGATTAACTCGCAACCAGGTAAGCTGAATTTCGCGTCTGCGGGTGTTGGCAGTGGCACGCACTTTAACGGCGAAATGTTTAAAGGCATGGGCAAACTTGATATTGTGCATGTTCCTTACAAAGGCACAGGCGAGGCACTCGTCGACACGACAGCGGGCCGCGCTGCGTTTTACTGGTCGCCCTTGGGACTGACCTTACCCTTCATTAAAGAAGGTAAGCTCATTGCGTTAGCGGTGAGCACCGATAAACGCGCAGCATTAATGCCAGACATTCCAGCAATCTCGGAAGTGATCCCCGGCATGATCTATGACCACTGGTATGGCCTCATGGCGCCTGGAAAAACACCACCCGCGATTGTTGCCAAAATCTCTAAAGATGCAGCGACGGTGCTGAATTCTCCTGCCGTCGTCAAGTCACTCAATGCCCAAGGCGTGATCCCAGCACCTACAACACCCGAGCAGTTCAACGCCTTCATTGCCGCCGAAATCAAGCGTCTCGGTGATGTGGTGATTAGCGCCAACATTCCTCGTCAATAAAAACCCTCCCCAACATAGTCATCTCGCTAGGAACCGTATGAGCAAGTCTTCCACTACCACTCACCAAGCCGCCTTTACCAGCCACATCGCGGAAGTGCTTTGGCAGGAATTCCCAGGACATCACGGAGG
Source organism: uncultured beta proteobacterium (assembly GCA_903903735.1). GTDB lineage: Bacteria > Pseudomonadota > Gammaproteobacteria > Burkholderiales > Burkholderiaceae_B > Zwartia. The sequence goes on from CAIUZV010000227.1 coordinate 1,771, forward strand.
AGCCCTCTCCAAAGCGCTTGTCTCTGAAGAAAATTCAGGGAGCAAGCGCATTGACTATCGGATTTCATCCTATGAGCCGATGGCTTATGTTGAGGAACACGTTCACCAGGTACAAGAGCAGATCTATCACGTACTCAAGGGTGAAGGTATCTTGACTTTAAATGACCAAAAGAAATTGATGCGTGAGCATGACTATGTCTACATCCCTCCAGGGGTGAGGCATAGTTTTTCGAACACGGGGCTCGATACCTTGGTGTTTTTGGTGATTACGACACCGGTGCACGATCAAATCACACCCATCTGACTTTTTGTCTCAACTCCACACAGCGGATAAAACATGGCAATGATGAAAGGCGGTCAGTTAATCGCCGAGACATTGGTACAAGAACGTGTGCCCTACATCTTTGGTATTTGTGGGCACGGTAACGTCGGTATTCTCGACGCTTTGTACGATGTCCGTGACAAAATTCAACTGATATCGCCTCGCCACGAACAATGTGCGGGTCATATGGCTGACGCCTACTACCGCGTCAAACATCGCCCCGTCGCGACGTTAACGTCAACGGGGCCAGGGTCGGCCAACCTCGTGATGTCACTCGCAACGGCGTTATCTGATTCGTCTGCCTTTATGGCGATCACCGCTAACGTTCCGACCTCGCAACACAACCGTGCGCCTTTTCAAGAGCTTTACAAACACAATCAAGCGGACTTCGCGCAGGTGCTGCGTCCCGTGGTGAAACGCGCTTTTCAGCCCACACGCGTAGACATGTTGCCGCTTGCCTTACGCCAAGCGATGGATACCATGGTGACAGGCCGTCCCGGTCCAGTGAACCTCGATATTCCTTACAACGTGTTTCAAGAGGAGGCCGATGTTGAAGTACCGGCACGCTCTCACATTGACCGTCCGCATCGACCGGGCGCGAGCGACTATGACATCAATGAAGCGCTGAAGCTTCTTGAGCAAGCAAGGCAACCTGTATTATTCATCGGCCACGGTGCGACGCTAGCTGAGGCGGGTCCAGAGATCAGCGAGTTCGTCAACAAATATGGCATCCCTGTCATCACCTCGCCCAACGGTATGGGCTGCGTGGATGGCAACAACCCTCTTGCGCTGGGCTTTATCGGACGAAATGGTGCGTATCCTGCCAATCAAGCGGGAAGGTTCGCGGATTTGGTGATCACGATTGGCACGCGCTTTGACGACCGCTCGTCCTCAACGTGGTTGCCAGGCTATTCATGGAATTTTCCAACAACCAAATTGATTCATGTCGATATCGATCCGCAAGAGCTCGGGCGTAACTACCCGCCAACGCTTGGAATCATCGCGGATGCCAAGACCTTCATGGGTCAGCTATTAGCTGGCGCTTCGGCACGGGCTGCCATCCACATCAATAACTGGGTACAGTGGCGTGAGCAAGTCCAAGGATGGCAGACGGAGTGGGATAAATTTGTTTCGCCACACTTCACTGATTCAACAAGCCCCTTGCGTCCTGAGTTTGTAGTCAGTGCTGTGCAGCAAATGTTGCCCGACGATGCCATTCTGTCACTGGACTCTGGTGTGCATCACAACTGGTTCATGCAGTTCTGGCGAGCCAAGCGTCCTCAAAGCATGTTGAATAGCTGGGGTTATTCTTCGATGGGCTTTGGAGTGTGTGGCGTTCTTGGCGCGCAACTTGCTGCCCCCGATCGCCCATGCGTAGCCGTTGTGGGGGATGGTGGCTTCACGATGGCGCCATACGTTTTATGCACGGCAGTCGAATACAACCTACCAGTCGTCTGGATCGTGTGGAACAACTTCGCTTGGGGTGCGATTCGCGATCTGCAGTACGGCCTGTTCGATGGCCGAGAAATCGGCACTGCGTTTTACAAAGGGCAAACCGGTGAGCAATATAA
>CAIUZV010000228.1 GCA_903903735.1 uncultured beta proteobacterium
ATTGGCCTTTGGCACCATCGACACCTGGCTGCTTTGGAAACTCACAGCAGGCAAGGTCCATGCAACCGACCCGAGTAATGCCTCACGGACGTTGCTGTTTAACGTGCACACCCTGCAGTGGGACGACGAGCTCTTAGCGCTCTTCAATATTCCGCGCGCAGTGCTACCCGAGGTTCGACCAAGCGGTGGGGTGTTTGGAGAAACGGACCCTTCGCTCTTTGGCCGTGCAGTGCCGATTGCGGCCATGATCGGTGACCAGCAAGCGGCGACCTTTGGTCAAGCCTGCTTCTCGCCTGGGATGGCCAAGAACACCTATGGCACAGGATGTTTCATGCTTTTGAATACGGGCAGCACTCCGGTTGAGAGTGCGAACCGGCTGCTCACCACAGTAGGCTGGCAACGTGCCGCGACGCCGAGAGGCACGCTTGACACCACCTACTGCCTAGAGGCGTCGGTATTCATGGGTGGTGCAACGATACAGTGGCTGCGTGATGGCCTCAATATCATTCAAACCGCAGCAGAAGTTGAAAGTTTGGCGCAAAGCGTGCCGGATGTGGGCGACACCTACCTTGTTCCTGCCTTTACGGGTCTTGGTGCACCTCATTGGGACGGTCACGCGCGGGGTACTTTAGTTGGTATGACGCGTGGAACGACAAAAGCGCATATCGCCCGCGCCGCACTTGAAGCGATTGCACTCCAGGTCGCCGATGTCTTTAGTGCCATGCAAAAAGATTCCGGCATCACGTTGGCTGAATTGCGCGTGGATGGCGGCGCCTCCAAAAACAACTTATTGATGCAAATACAGGCTGATTTCCTGGGGATTCCCGTTGTACGGCCTGCCGTCACAGAGACGACGGCCCTCGGCGCAGCCTACCTCGCTGGACTGACGGTTGGCTTCTGGTCAAACACCGAGCAGATTTCATCACAATGGGTGATCGATCAGCGCTTTGAGCCTCGACTGACTGACTCGGCACGCCTAACGAAGCTCGCCCGATGGCATCAAGCTGTCGAAAGAGCGAAAGACTGGGCGCAAGACTAAACTAGTCAAACGACACGACACCCAAGGCGGCACCAACACAATCTTATGCGTCCATCAGAGTCTCTTTCTCCGCGCGGTCAGCCCAACACACCACTGGACACCAAACGAGCCAGCCTACTCGCTCGTCTGAAAGACAACACACAATACGATCTGGCAATTATTGGTGGTGGCGCGACAGGTCTTGGGCTTGCCTTAGACGCTGCTGCGCGAGGCTATTCGGTTGTGCTCATCGAGGCGACCGACTTCGCACAAGGCACCTCTTCGCGCTCGACAAAGCTTGTACATGGTGGCGTACGATACCTGGCGCAGGGAAACGTGTCGCTAGTCTATGAAGCATTGCACGAACGCACCACGCTATTGCACAATGCGCCCCACCTCGCGCAACCGCTGGCCTTCGTGATGCCTTGCTACAAATTTTGGGAGCAAGGCTTTTATGGTGCTGGGCTCATTCTCTATGATGCGCTTGCCGGGCGCCGAAGCCTCGGACGCACACGCTTCATGGGAAAGTCGCATACGTTGCAAAACCTTCCCAACCTAAATACCACCGGCCTCAAAGGTTCCGTCAAATATTGGGATGGGCAGTTTGACGACGCGAGACTCGCGCTCGCTTTAGGGCGCACTGCTGCGCAACATGAAGCGCTGCTGCTCAACTACTGCGAAGCGGTCGCGCTCACCCACGCCAACGGCCGTGTGTCTGGCTTG
>CAIUZV010000229.1 GCA_903903735.1 uncultured beta proteobacterium
CAAGTCATCCGCGACGCCTCGGCCAAATACGGCGCACAGTGCATCGTGGTGGCGATTGACGCCAAGCGCCGCAGCGCCGCCGATGAGCAACGCATCGGTGCGAACGGCTTGCCCATGGGCCCGGGCTGGGATGTGTACAGCCACGGCGGCCGCAAAAAAGTCGGCCTTGACGCCGTGGCCTGGGCCACGCAAATGGCAGAACACGGCGCGGGTGAAATATTGCTCACCAGCATGGACCGCGACGGCACCAAAAGCGGCTTTGACTTGGCGCTGACCCGCGCAGTCAGCGACGCCGTGCCCGTGCCCGTGATTGCCTCGGGCGGCGTTGGCAACCTTGACCACTTGGCCGACGGCATACAAACCGGCGGCGCAGATGCCGTGCTGGCCGCGAGTATTTTTCACTATGGTGAATACACGGTGCAGCAAGCTAAGCAGAGGATGTGGGAGCGGGGGATACCTGTGAGGTTGTGAGGCGGTTGGGCTGACCCGATAGCCTTTCTTCATGCACAGGGTACTTGCGTTTGACCTCACTGATGGGCCCCAAAAGGGACAGAGAAGGTGAGTAATATTTGTTTTAAATGTAATATAAATATTCAACAATTGAGCTAATTAATACACCCTTTTGAAGCTATAGTGCCGATAACGCAATCACTCTTACGGCTGGTCAAGCAAGCGGGTGGATTGCAAGAAGGAGCACCGAGTTTCATGGCAAATTTTTATCTTTATGAGTTCACTGTTCATGAGCCGCTGAGCCATAGCGAACGGGGCTTGCAGGTGTTTCATCGAAACGATGTGTCGACCCGACCCAGATGTATTCACCGGGTTATGCGGTCTACATCACGTTAGCCGTACACGCCATGATCGAAGCACTTGCATGGCCGGCGGTAAGCCTAGTCCTTGGCCTTGTCGCACTCTTTTCGTTTCGAGGGCCTCTCGTTCGGAAGATCGACCGCATTACCCGCGCGGGCAAAGATGGTGTGTCTTTTGAGCGCCCACAAGACCCCGAACTGCTCAATAGCGAGGCGTTGTCATTTGAAGAACTGATGAAGCAGCCGATTTCTGCAACTGTCTTGGAGCGCGAAAAGTTCGTCACCGATCAGTTATCCAAGTTTCCGTTGAAGACAGAAACGGAACGAATCTCCGTGCTCAAGCGTGCAGTAGCTACAGTGAACATTGATCTCGAGTACACGCGCATCGCGCACATCATCTTCGGATCACAACTCAACTTCTTGGTCCAGTTGGCAGGTACGCGAAACGGACTTCCAAAATCACGTGCTGAATCGACCTACTCCAATGCAGCGGCGCAGTTTCCGGACCTCTATCGTGAGAGGCCCTTTGAGGCTTGGTTAGCCTATTTACTGACGTCTAATCTTCTCGCAGCGGATGGTGATCGGCTAGATATCACTCAATACGGGTCAGATTTTCTGAAATATCTAGTTGACACCAGGCTCGCGTATGACCGGCACGGCTAACCCTTTCTTACATCGGACCCGTTACGGCCGGCTTCGCCGTCCGCCAAGGTCCCCTTAAGTCAAACGTTGGGTATCACAAAGAGGATGGATTACATGCTGACAGAGCAGGAAGCAACCGAACTCGGGCGCGCAATCGACGCACTTATCGC
>CAIUZV010000230.1 GCA_903903735.1 uncultured beta proteobacterium
GCTGTTGTCATGGATGATGCTTCTAAAGATCAGGTGTTTTTCACACCAAAACAATGTTGAGGCTCAGGGAACGCTCCGCTGCGCACCTCGTCGGCATACTGCTCCACCGCCTTGCGCATCATTGTATCGAGATCGGCATAGCGTTTGACAAATTTTGGCACGCGCTCGCCACTTAATCCCAAAATATCTTCTGTCACCAGAATTTGTCCATCGCAAGCAGGTGATGCACCGATGCCAATCGTAGGAATGGAAACCTGTGCAGTAATGTCTGCTGCCAACGCTTCCTGAACACCTTCCAGCACGATGCCAAACGCACCCGCGCGCTCGACAGCGTGGGCATCAGCAAGAATACGCGCAGCATCCTCTGGGGTTTTGCCCTGCGACAAATAACCACCCATCGTATTGACATACTGGGGCATCAACCCAATATGCGCCAAAACAGGAACGCCCCGCGAGGATAGGTATTGAATCGTTTCCGCCATAGTCGCGCCACCTTCGAGCTTCACGGCATCTGCGCCCTGGCTCAATAAATAGCCTGCACTGCGAAAAGCTTGCGCAAGCGACTCCTGATAGCTGCCAAACGGCAAATCTGCCACGATACATGCGCGTTGTGTCGAGCGTGCCACGGCAGCCGTATGTTGCGCGATGGTTTCTAGCGAAATCGACAGGGTGTTGGGCAGTCCGTACGCAACCATTGCGGTCGAATCGCCGATCAAAATAAAGTCAACGCACGGATCTATGGCGCGTGCCACCGGTGCGCTGTACGCGGTCAATGCAACGATTTTGCGCTGACCCTTGCACGCCATTAACTGGGGAATCGTCATCCGCCTAACCACCGACTGCACGCTCATCTACAGCCTTCATTCGCTAGCGGTCGTTTTAACTGCTTTTTTTGCAACTTTCTTGACCGCTTTTTTAGCCGCTTTTTTCACAGCAGCTTTTTTAGCTGGTGTTTTTGTCGCGGCTTTTTTGGCTGTCTTAGTCGCTGTTTTCGTTGCGGTTTTAGTCGCTTTCTTAGCAGGCGTTTTAGCAGCTGTCTTGGTCGCAGTCTTGCTTGGTGTTTTGCGGCCAGGCTTATCCGGACGCGCCTCGAACTCAAAGCTCACTTTGCCCTCCGCACCACGCGAAAGGTAGGCCTTGAACTTACGATTGGTGCGGCTCGACACGAATCCCTCTAGCAAATCTGTTTTCCCGGTCGCCAGCAGCTTAACCATTTGGTCAGGACCTACTTCCTGCTGCAGGATCACTTTTCCAGAACGAAAATCGCAATTGCGCTCAGGGCCGACCGATTTTTCGCAGATGTAGCTCATGCCGTGCTCATACACCGGTGCTGTGCATTTCGGGCAGGGCCCTAGCGCCGTACGTCCGGAAAAATCAACCGGTTCATTGGATTCTTCATCTCGCTGACCAAAATCGAATTCCAATTTTGAATCAGGATCAAGCTTCAAAATGGCCGCAAACGGCCGGCCCATTTTGCTGATGAAACCCTGCAAAGGTCCAATGTGTTTGTCGGTGATTAAGGTCTCGACCTCGACCGGCTCAAAGGTGCGGCCTCCGGGGTGCTTGCCAATCGAGAAATCGCATTTCGTACACGCATAGCGTCGATAATTTTCTTTTACCTCCGCACCACATTTAGGGCAGGGTGTCTGCAGGCTCACATAGTCGCCTGGCACCGTGTCGCGGTCGTATTCCTTCGCGCGTTTCACAATCACTTGTGTCATCTGTGCAATTTCTTGCATAAACGCCATGCGCTCGAGCTCACCTTGTTCGATTTGTTTGAGCTTGTGTTCCCATTCGCCCGTCAACTCAGGAGAGGTCAGTTCTTTTACGTCCAAACCATTAAGCAGCGTCATCAGTTGACGCGCCTTAGCAGTCGGAACTAAGTCGCGGCCTTCTCGACGCAAATAGTTTTCGTTGAGCAAGCCTTCAATAATTGAGGCGCGCGTGGCCGGTGTGCCTAAGCCACGCTCTGACATCGCTTGTGCGAATTCGTCGTCATCTACAAGCTTTCCGGCACCTTCCATCGCTGACAGCAACGTGCCCTCGTTATAGCGTGCCGGGGGCTTCGTCACTAAGGCAACGCCCTCGACCTCTTCGGTACGGACCTTCTCGCCCTCGGCCACCGCAACAAGGGTGGCATCCTCACCTTGTACTTCACGACCCCAAACGGCTAACCAGCCTGGGGACACCAACACCTTGCCCTCTGACTTAAATTGATGTGACTGCACGATGGTCGTACGCGTCGTCAGACGGAACTCGGCCGCTGGAAAAAATATCGCCAGAAACCGTTTCACCACTAGGTCATATAGCTTGGCTTCGGCCTCACTCAATTCTTTCGGAATCTGAAGCGTGGGGATAATCGCAAAGTGATCCGACACTTTTTTGTTATCGAAAATTCGCTTATTCGGCTTGACCCAACCATTTTTTGTGATGGCGGCGGCATGCGGTGCTAAGCCCTTACTCACGCCACTACCTTCGGCGATCGCTTCCATCGTTGCCTTCACGGTATTGATGTAGTCCTCAGGCAAATGCTTGGAATCCGTACGCGGATACGTCAAAGCCTTGTGGCGCTCGTAAAGACTTTGTGCCAGCGACAATGTCGTCTTTGCGGAAAAGCCAAACCGGCCGTTCGCCTCACGCTGCAACGACGTCAAATCAAATAATGCTGGGGCAGCTTCCGTTTTTGGCTTCGCTACCTCATTGACAATTCCAGACTGTCCACGGCATGCGGCAACAACACTTTTTGCGGCCGCTTCAGCCCATAAGCGCGATTCATGTTGCGCGGGGTCTTCTGGGTTTTTCTTGAAATTCGGATCAAACCAACGACCTTCATACAAACCACCAGCTGCGACAAACGTCGCGCGGACTTCCCAATAATTGCGTGGCTCGAAGCGTCGAATTTTTTCTTCGCGCTCAAACACAATGGCCAGCGTCGGCGTCTGCACACGACCGACAGGCGTTTTAAAAAATCCGCCATCCTTGCTGTTGAACGCGGTCATCGCACGCGTCCCGTTGATGCCCACCAACCAATCGGCTTCGGCGCGTGAACGCGCAGCGGCCTCGAGCGGCTTCATCGTTTCGTCGGACCGCAATTGCGTAAAGGCTTCGCGGATCGCGTCTTGCGTCATCGATTGCAACCACAGGCGCTGCACCGGCTTTTTTTGCGAAGCGTATTGCTCGATATAGCGAAAGATCAGTTCGCCCTCGCGCCCGGCGTCGCAGGCGTTAATGAGCGCTGTGACATCTTTACGCTTAATCAGTCGCACCAACATTTTGAGTCGCTCAGCCGACCGCTTATCACTGGGTCCGAGCTCAAACTGGGGAGGAATCACGGGAAGGTGGTTAAAACTCCACTTTCCCTTGACGGGGTCATTCGGTGCCACCAAGCTCAAAAGGTGACCCACGCTTGAGGACAACACATATTTGTCGTTCTCAAAGTAGTCGCCCTCGCGCGTGAAACCGCCTAGCGCTCTGGAAATATCAAGGGCGACCGAGGGTTTCTCAGCAATTATTAGTGTCTTAGTCATTCTTATCCATTCTGACCCACACCTAAAATAGGTGCTCGGGTCCATGCGTTAATTCAAGCTAGCGCGGATCATAAGGGCGCTGGGGAGTGCCGTGCAAGTTAGCACGACTCGGCCCTTGTGCCCAAACCGAGCAGGCGGCGGACCAAAATGTCTCTATATTAGTAGCGACCACTCTTTCAAACCCCAAGTCTACCCAAGCCTGCTGCAAGACTTCAAGCGGTCGGCTCAGGTCAAGCGCTTTCGCCCCATTTTGTTTGGAAAGCTTCTGTCCCTCTTGATCGACGACCAGCGGCACATGTAAGACGGTGGGCTGCGGGTATCCAAAAATCTCTCGAAGCATGTTTTGCCTGGCTGTGCTGGTGAGTAAGTCTTCACCTCTAACAATGTCTGTGATCTGTTGTGCTGCATCATCGACGACTGCAGCAAGCTGATAGGCCCAAACGCCATCCGCACGCTTGACTACAAAATCACCCACTGCATGCGCGACATCTTGCTCCATCCAGCCTTGCCAGCGGTCCTCGAACCGATAAGAGCCCTGCGGTACTCGGACCCTCCAAGAAAGCGGCTGGCGGCCTGTTGGGAGCCCCAGGCGACATGTTCCGGGGTAGGGGCGCTCTCCATCCAGGCGTCTTAAAGGGCCTTGGACAGCCGAGTCCGCGATTTCTCGGCGCGTACATCCACAGGGATAAATGAGATTTAAAGACAGAAGGGTATTAAATGCCGACTGATAGGCAGACATTCGACGAGATTGAAAGACAATGTCCTCATCCCACACCATGCCGAGCGCTCGCAGTTGGTTCAAAATCGTCTCAACTGCACCAGGAGCGTTGCGCGGTGTGTCCAAATCCTCAATGCGCAGTAGCCACTTGCCGCCGCTGGCGCGCGCGTCTGCGTAACTCGCGACCGCGGCGACCGCGGACCCCGCATGGAGCGGCCCGCTCGGGCTGGGCGCAAACCGTCCACGGTACGAAGACAAAGCAGAGGCCAACAAGCTAATTAGTGCAGCAAACGATCGCCATCATCACGTAGAAGCTCTTCGAGGATCAAGTGGTCGACCTCGGCCTCCTGGCTCCAAAGCACCATCAAAGCGATGATTTTTATCTTCTGCAACGAAACCGGCCCGTCTGTGGTCGCCATCGCGCGGTCAATCACAATCTCACGCAGCACCGGGGACAATGCCTCGGTGGCTTCTAGAAATGTGATGAACCCAATCGCTGTGGCGCCTAAATGTTGCTGCTCGGGGTCGGCGTAGACCCGTGTGCCATTGCCAGGCGTATGAGCAAGCTCTACGCATTGCTCGGTCGTTTCCGCCAAGCCGACTAGCCAGCCGAGCGCATCGTCAATGTCGGTGTGCTCAAACCCGGCAGCGGCGAGACGCTTGGCCAACACCTCGGCTGACGGACAGGCCTCAGGGGTGTAGTAGTTCTCAAACAGGTAAACCAGGATATCGAACATAGTAGCTACGTGCTCCTGTTTTAACCGGGGCAACCATCGCCCCACGCTGTGATTCCACTTTACCCCTAAAAAACAAACACGACAATCGCCGTGGCAAATTTATTTTGTGGCTCGTCGCCAACGCATAAATTGCGTCACGACCGCAGGCGTAGCAAGCAACAGTCCTGTCAATCCGCTTTCCCAGCCAGGTGCGATAAACAACAGGGCAGCAATCGCAAATACCCACCGTTCCCAGGTGCGCATCCCCGTCAAAAAATATGCCGAGAAAGCGGCTGACAACAACACTAAGCCAACCATGCAACCACTCAAGGTGATGATGAAGTCTTGCCATGTGAAGCCCTTCAGAACCAACAGCAACGAAGGCGAGAATACAAATACGAACGGCACAAGCAATTTACTAATGCCCAATCTAAATGCCGTATTACCTGTCTGGAACGGATCGCTTCCGGCCATGCCTGCTGCTGCGTACGCCGCAAGTGCTACAGGCGGCGTTAAGTCGGCAAGAATTCCGAAATAAAACACAAACATGTGCGCCGCAAGCGGTTGCACACCAAGCTGAATAAGCGTTGGCGCCGCGACAGCCACCATGATGATGTAGTTCGCCGTCGTTGGGATCCCGCACCCCATCAAGATGCAAACAATGCCTGTCATCGTCAAGGCGGCGATTAACGTTAGCGTTTGCGTGTTCGCCATAAAGTCTGGCAGCACAGAAGACAAGGTGCCGGCGATCGCCTGCGATGCGGCGATCACAATAAACGACACCTTGAACCCGACGCCCGTCAGCGTGACCACGCCGATCACGATGCCAACCGTACCCGCCGCTGCGCCAACTGCCAGCGCATACTTCGCGCCAATCTCGAAGGCATCGTAGAGATCGCGCCAGCGCAGCCGCTGGGCCGGGTTAAGCATGCCCACCACGATACATGCCGTGATGCCCGCGAACGCCGCCATGTAAGGCGTACGACCACTAACCAACACGTAAATCAAAACAAACAGAGGGATCAACGTAGGCCAACGCTTACGGAACGACTCTTTAAGCTTCGGCATCTCTTCTTCTGTCAGGCCACGCAAGTTTTGTCGCTTGGCCTCAAAGTGCACTTGCATAAACATGCCGAAAAAATACAGGAA
>CAIUZV010000231.1 GCA_903903735.1 uncultured beta proteobacterium
AGCCAACGTCAGATGACGATGTGGAGCGATAACCGCAATCACTTGCTCGACAGTTTGTTGCGCAGCATTGTGTTTGTGTTTATCGCTAAATTAGTAGGCGTGCCACCAGGACAATTTATTTTGATTGTTGTCTTGACGCAGCTGGTTGAAAGCTACTCGCATGGCAACATCCGTTTGTCGTTCGGCAAACTTGGAAATTGGTTGCTTGTGAGCCCAAAGTTTCATCGCTACCATCACTCTATCGAATACAGTGAGTCCTCAGCGGGGCCCGCAAAGGGGCATAACTTCGCTGTCCTATTCCCCTTATGGGATATTCTGTTTAAGACAGCACGGTTTGATACGCCGTACGCTAAGACCGGCATACACGACCAGTTGCCTCAGGACGGTGGCCGTGACTACGGACGCGGTTTCTGGGCGCAGCAGTGGTTAGGGTTGCGCCGCCTGCTCGGATCACATACCGCGGGCTTCCCAGACAAGACCAGCGCGCGGTAATTCATTAGTCGGAGCCGAGTGAAAGTTTGTTGGGCATCCGCTTTTCAATCGACCACTTCAGCAGCGCAGCACTTCTGTAGACGCCGTGCGCAAATTTCCCATACGGCAAAGTCAAAAATAGTGCCATGACGATACCAAGGTGAATGGCAAGTAACATCGCCATTGCGCTGGTATCGCGCCAAATCAGAAGCGCTAAGCCAGTGAGACTCGTTAAGAACAGTAAGGATATAAACCCAATATCCATTGGCTTTTGCGCGGCGTCACCGTGTAAGGCGGAGCGATTGAGATTGAGCCACAGCAGACCAGCTGGCCCAATGAGCAGACCGATGCCTCCCACCGTACCTAGGATCACTGGCAAGCTAGTGTAGGCATAGGGTGCTTGCAATCCGAAAGCGTAGTGATAGAGCGTCGCGACAGAGGTTGACGCAAAACACAACATAAAGCCGTAAAACGTCAGATGATGGTAGCGTCTGCGTCGCAGCGTGAAGCGATCATCTTCATCGTTACAGCCGTCGCCGTGCCCGCCATCTAAATATTTGAGTTTTAGAGCGTTGTGTGCGGCTTCGCCGATTGCTTCACCGGTTGCCTGTCCTGGCGTGATTTCGCTCCAGAAGCGCTTGACACCGATCCCTAAGGCAAGGACCGCAAAACCGAACGTAAAACCGAACATCAACACGAGCGTGTTGTGCGGGAAGATGGCGTAGAAATTACCAGCGAGCGGCTCATGTAACAGCTTGCCGGTCGACAGGACCGTCAGCACTAGAAAAAGTGCGAGGCCAAAGGCCGAGGCAAGCGATACAGTCAGGCCGTTATTTTTATACAGCTTGCCTAGCGGGGCTGGCCACGCAAAGTCGGTGTAGGTTTCCATCCGCACTTTCGCCATGGCTTGCGGAACGTTCACCATGAACTCATGTGGAGGCGCGTACTGACAGGCATGCAGACAAGCGCCACAGTTGTGACAGAGGTTAGCCAGATAGTTCAAGTCAGCCTTGCTGTCGAATTGCAGGCGACGCGCCATCGCTGGGAACACGGCGCAAAAGCCCTCGCAGTAGCGGCAGGCGTTGCAAATCTGCATTTGGCGGGCAACCTCGGCTTCGTTTTCCGAAATGCCTTTGTTGTGCCACGAGATCGAGTGTTCAGTTTTCCCGGCCAGATCTTGTGCTTCGCGGGTCAGGGATTCAAGCGGTTGCATGCTGCACTCCTTCTTTTATTTTCTTCGCTGCTGCGGCAGCTTGTGTGCCGGCGATCCGACCAAAGGCGGTACCGATCGACATGCCAACTCCGGCGGTGTAGCCTTTACCCAAGACGTTGCCCGCGCTGATTTCACCGGCGGCATACATGTTGGGGCTTGCTTTGCCGTCAAAAAAGACACTAGCGTTTTCGTCTGTGGCGAGACCGAAGTAAGTAAAGGTCACACCTGGTCGTACGGCATAGCCAAAAAACGGCCCGGTATCGATAGGACGTGCCCAGTGCGTTTTGGCGGGAGTAATTCCCTCGGTGTAGCAGTCGTCTTGAATGTTGTGGTCGAACGTGCCTTCACGGCAAGAGGCATTGAATTCATTCACGGTCTGCATGAACGTATCCACATCGAGCTCAAGTTTAGCGGCGAGCTCCGGCAGCGTGTCTGCCTGAACGCCTGTAAAAACGGGGGGCATGAAGCGTCCCACCGCCTTGGCATCGATAATCGAATAGGCAATTTGGCCAGGCTGCAACGCAACCAGACGACCCCAGAGCGCATATCGTTTAGGCCAGAAGTCCTCGCCTTCATCGTAAAAGCGCTTGGCCTCGCGATTGACCACAATGCCCAGTGAT
>CAIUZV010000232.1 GCA_903903735.1 uncultured beta proteobacterium
TCGATGTTTCGGCGAACGTGCCGTACACAATCATGGCGATCGAGGGAGGAATTAGAATGCCGAGCGTGCCGCCTGCCGCCAAGGTGCCTGATGCGAGAGACATGTCGTAGCCGCGCTGGCGAAGCTGAGGGACAGACACCGTGCCGATTGACGCTGCGCACGCGACGCTTGAACCACTCACCGCCGCAAAGACGGCACAACCAGCGATATTCGTTTGTAGAAGTCCGCCAGGCAAAAAGCGTACAACCTGAGAGAGCCCGCGAAAGATTCGCTGGCTTAAACCGCTTTCAAGAAGAATCTCTGCCATTAATATAAATAAGGGGATTGCCGTCAAGGTGAAGCTGTTCATGCTTCCCCAGCTCACCAAGCCTAGGGATGTGAGGCTAGGTATGCCACCGGCGTGCAGGAGGTATGCAAGAGCCGCAATTCCGACCGCAAACGGGATCCACATCCCTGAAACAAGGAGCCCGAGAAAAAGAAGTAAAAGGGGGAGCGTTGCGCTATCCATTTAAGACCTCTTTTCTGTTGGTCTTAAAAAGCAACTTGTAGTCGTTAACAATGTGTACGACAAGAACAAGGGTGGTCGAGAATGCTCCGACAACCATTAGGAGTTGAGGTATCCAAAGTGGGGTTCGCAGGATTGTCAGAGCAGAGATCTCTTTCGCATGGGATCGCGTGACGAGACCCCAAAAGTGCCACAGTAGTAAAAGCATGAAGGCGAGTGCCAGTGTATCGAAGACCAACTGATATCTTGCTCGGTTGATCGGGGATAACCAATCGTAAAAAGCGTCTACACGAAAAAGAGCTTTTTCGTGTAGCGCTACCGAGAAGCCAAAAAAAGCAAGGCAAACTAAGGCATAGCCACCAAGCTCGTCCACAACCAGGATTGACCAATTGATCGACCAGCGCAAAAGCGCATCTAACGAAATACAGACTGCTAACGCACCAAGTACCAGCTCACAAATAATGAGCTGCAGGTTCGTTAGCTTTCTCACTAGACTTGCAAATCGGCTCTCGTCGATGTTGGCATTCACGGGCATTCCTTCCGAACTGGATTATTTATTTAATGCAGTGCGAACTTTTTTGAGTGCCTCGATTGCCTCAGGACCACGCTGTTTTGCCCAGTCCTCCCAATAGGGAGCCATTTTCTTGGTGGCAGCCACTATTTGCTCGGGAGTCGCTTCGTTAATGACCATTCCTTTGCTTTTCAACATTGCGGTCACTTCAGCTTCTTCTTTACCCAGTTGATCAGTCGTGGATGGTGCTAATCGCTGCACAGCTTGTCGAATTTTTTGTTGATTTGTCGCTGACAGCTTATCAAAAGCTTTTTTGTTTACGATGTACACGCCATCAAAGTAGTTGACTCCTAGACGGTAGTTGTACTTCAGTAAGTCTCCCCAGATTTTTCCACCTCCCGCACTCGCTGTGAATACGCCGTCGATCGTGCCGCGCTGAAGCGAAGGCGGTACTTCGGGAGCGCCTAAAGTGATCGGCACGCCGCCAAAACGCTTAACAAACTCGGCTTGCTCAGGCGAAGTGACTCTGAATTTTTGTCCAGAAAATTCTTCGAGATTACCCAACTTCTTTGTTGTGAAGGCTACCTGGAACGGAAAAACAAAGCGTCCTAGGACGACAACATCTTGCTTTGCAAAAGCCCTGTCGATGTAGGGCCGCATGATCTCTTCGGCTTTATCGAATTCCGCTCTGCTGCTGATTAACATGGGGAGCCGCAGAACACCTGCTATCGGTACTGCACCCAGGAAAAAGCCGTCATCACCAAATTGAACGGTACCTTCACCTGTTGCCTGGGTAATGTCGGAGGACTGAATTGGCAGCGAGCCAGCCAAATTCAGCTTTATCTTTACTTCGCCATTTGTATCTTGTTCGATAGCATTGATAATGCGCTTCAACCCCTGGACATTTGCCAGTGCCTCAGAGGGCCCAAACGTGTAGGCATTCCAAGTGGTCGCTTGTGCGTAAGTGCTTGAGTGGGCGCCTAAGCTAAGCGTTAAGGCCATAAATATCGCGCTGAGTTTCATTTTCATTTCGTGTCATCCTTAGAGGTGTAGTTGTTTTCTAGTTCAATGAAAGCAGGGTATTCAAAAAGATTCCATAACCCACGGTGGTCCAGCATTTGATTCGACATGGATTTTGTGGATCCTGTCTTCAGTAACTCCGTATATAAGGTATTTCCAATGGATGCAAAGACGCGAGTAATTGAATTTGGATAGATCGCCAGTCCATACCCTAGCTCTTCAAGCTCTTTGCCGGGTAGCATCGGTGTTCTGCCCCCTTCCACTTGATTAGCAAGAGTGGGTGTTTGAATTGCCTGATTGAGTAGACGCATTTCATCCACACTTTCCGGCGATTCGACGAACGCCACATCCGCTCCCGCTTCTGCATAGAGGTTGGCGCGGTCGATCGCAGCTTGGATGCCCTCACTTGAACGCGCGTCGGTGCGCGCGACAATGACCGTTTGTTCGTCTTGACGCGTATCGACCGCTGCACGAATGCGACCGACCATCTCCTGGATAGAGACGATTCGCCGACCTGGCTCATGTCCGCAACGTTTTGGCCAGTCCTGGTCTTCGATTTGGATGCCGCTGACGCCAGCGCGCTCCATCTCTCGCACAGTACGCATAATGTTTAGTGGACCACCGTAGCCAGTGTCTGCATCAGCGATCAGTGGTAATGCCGTGACATCACAAATGCGCTTGGCTTGATCAAGGATTTCAGCAAACGAGAGAATCGCAATGTCTGGAGCCCCGAGCCGTGTGATGGAGACCCCGGAACCCGTCATGTATATGGCTTTCGCGCCAGCTTGCTCAGCAAGTCTGGCCGTCAGACAGTCGAAAACGCCTGGGGCAATTAATAGTTTCTTCGATGCTAACAGGGCACGAAGCGTTGCATTTTTTCCGCTGTGAATGCCCAGCGATAGTGGCATATCTTTCATGCTGTACCTTTTTTCTTGGCTAAAGTGATTGCGGCGAGGACTTCGTCGCAGGTATGTGTTGGATAGCGTGCTTTAAAGAAATTGATCGAACCTTCATGGAGTGTTGCGTTGGGTGTTGCAACGGCATCTTCTAGCACGACAACGTAATAGTCGTGATACGAAGCAGACCGCACCGTCGACTCGACGCAACCTTCTGTTGTCGTGCCAAGCAGAATGACACTTTGTATTCCTTGCGTTCGTAAGATGTGATCTAAGTTTGTCCCAACAAAACCATCCGGTCTGAACTTCTCGACGACCCAGTCTTCTGCGCGCACTTCGAGTCCATCAACAAATTCCCACCCCCATGTCCCAGGTTTTGTGTAGTCAGGGGCTTTGCCATCTCTCGTTTTAAATCTAAGCCAGGCGGGTGAGTCCATCCTGCCATCGGGTAGGGAGGCTTGTCGTAAAAATATCGTTCTCATCCCGAGGTTCTGTGCGCTTTTGACGAACGAAACCATCTTTTTTACAGCGGGCTCCATCCGTGCGACGTCTTTACCGTATTTGGCGAAATGCCCTTTTGTGCTGCAAAAGTCATTTTGAATATCGATCACTACGACTGCAGTCCATCGAGGATCGACGAGCTCATCGAGCGTATCGAGCACTTCACGGTCTAGAATTTTTTTCATGTCTGTCTTTGGTTTTTAAGCTGAGGCTAAAGAGTTTCTATCGTGACGGGAAATAGTTCGCGATGATCTGCTGCGGGCATCACGTGATAGGCCGAGAATCGATAGGCCTTTCCTGCAGCTAATTCTGGTGGAGTGAAGGGAAATGCCAGATTACCGCCCGTGCATTGCCGTCCGCTAAATCCCTGATGCAGTAAGAATTGTTTGAAGGTCTTTGCAGCCGCAAGCGCAAGTTCTGGAGTTTGCGCGATGACCTCGATGAGAATAAACGACTCGCGTGTAGATCCTGAAACATGCTGACCTTGCTGTGGATATACGCCGTCGATGCCGTAGAGTCTTGGGTAGATTTGATAATCGCCCGGCACCAGCGCTCGCGTCGTTGCTTCCACCGTGGCGATCAACTCGGGAAGGCGTTGAATGACCTTGGGATCCGCCGTTCCAGCAAGCAACACCGCACGATGTCCGAGCAGCATGCTTGCTTCGACTTTGATGGTCGTCTGCGTTGCGTCTTGCCACGTGGCGCCCGATACGTAGGTGCGTCGATCATCGAGTGCTCGGTATGTGGCCGTATCAACCTTGAGTGTGCCGTCTGGCTCAGTGAAGCTAACGGGATCCGCTTGTTCATACAAACTGTGTGCCGCCACGGAGAGGGGGGTCGCACGACGGTCCGGGTTCATACTTTCTAATTCAAAGCCGTCGGCATTCAGAGTCGCAAGCATCGCGTCACGCCCGCCTGGCTCGCAGCAAATTGAGGTGCATTCAATAATTTTCGCCATGTGCATGACGTTAGCCATATTGAAACCCAACATCTTCGGGATCGAGGCAAAGACGGCGGTGTCGCAGGCGCGTCCCGCAATAATGACGTCCGGGTCAAGCGCGAGTGCCTGCTCGAACGGCGCGCAGCCCATTTGTCCGACGATATGCGTGCTTGCTTTTAGATCTTCGGCGGTGACGGAAAGATCGCCTCCGAGTGGGATGAGCGTGTTGGCGTCAAGTGCCTGGATGACGCGCTCTGCTTTGAGGTCTGCTCGAATGGAGGCGAGACGAAAATGCAGTTTATGCTCGGCCGCAATGGAACGAATCATCGCGAGGGTTGCATCCAGGTGCGGCGCGGCACCTGAGGTTCCTGCAGTGCCTATGATGAGCGGAATATTGAGGCTTCTCGCTGCGATCAGTACGGCTGCGAGATCGCCTCGGGTGACGGCTGGGCTCGTCGCCATGTCGCCAGACCCTAGGTAGGCCGGGCCCGGGTCGACTGACCCCATGTCACAGCCAATGAAGTCGGGCTTTCGTGCGAGTCCCGCAGCGAATGCTTTGTGCGGGATGCCATAGCCGAGTTGGCCCGAGGCGGACAGTACGCGTAGGGTAGTGGGACGACGTTTGAGTAGCTCTTGAACTGCGCTCATAGCTCTAATCCTAGCAAGGGTACGTGTTGTTGGGCGCCGTACACATCACGGTCTCCTGGGCTACCCGACACAATTTTTCGGGGCATCGCAATTTTGATTGCGCGCGCAGCGTCGTAGGACGTGATGGAAATTTTCTCTGCCGCGGTGTTGTAGAGGCGTCCGATCGTCTCAGCCGTGAGTGCGCTCGACCGCAGGGCCATCTGATAGCTCTCTTCACTCGGGAACATTAAATCAAGGGAGAGGGTGAGGGGGCCGGCATTTTTACTGCGAATGACGGTAGCGAGATCTTGAAGTTTGGTCATGGAGTCATTGATCTGAGAACGTTCGTTGTGGGGGTGTGCTTAGAACGGCAAAGCGGTTTTGCATCAATTTGTATTGATGTTAGCTTGTTATAACAAGCTGTCAAGCAGAATTTCTCAAGTGATCAATAGAGAAGTTCCTGCAGGGGAGGCTAGTAAACTGGGCGGTGTCGCTGTATCGTTTAGGACAGCGTTTAATATTTCAAGGAAATCTTTATGATCCGCTCTCTTCGTCATTTGGCAAAAGTAAGCAAACTTTCCGTGTTAACGGGTTTGTTTGCCGGTCTATCCCTTTTGAGTTCAACGGCAGTCGCCCAAGCGAACTACCCGAACAAACCGATCAAGCTGATCGTAGGTTTTGCGCCTGGCGGAGGATCAGACCTCATTGCTCGCTTGGTCGCGATCAAGCTCGCGCCTGTGTTGGGTCAGCCCGTCATCGTCGAGAACAAGCCCGGTGCAGGGAGTAACTTGGCTGCTGAACTCGCACTGAAATCGCCACCAGATGGATACACGTTGTATTTATCTGCGGCGAGCTACACCGTTAACCCAAGTTTTTATAAGCTGCCGTTTGACTCTGGCGTGGACATGACGCCGATCGCGATGCTTGCACGCGGGCCTTTTATTGTCGCGATCAACAAAGATTTTCCAGCAAAGACCTTGCAGGAGTTGGTAACGCTTGCGAAGGCTAGTCCGGGCAAATATAGCTTCGCGACCTCTGGTACTGGCAGCATTACCCAGATGGCAACCGAGTACTTCAATGAAATTGCGGGGATCAATCTCTTGCACGTTCCTTACAAGGGCACCTCGCCTGCGTTGACGGACACGGTGGCTGGTCACACGAATATTGTTTTTGGCACGGTCGCCTCCACGCTACCTTTGGTCAAGTCGGGTCAGCTTAAAGCGCTCGCCGTCACCACCCCAGCACGTCTAGCCGCCTTGCCTGATGTTCCAACAGTGAAGGAAGCGGGTTACCCCAAGTACGAAGTCACAAATTGGCACGGCATTATTGCTCCTAAGGGCTTACCTGTTGAGATTCAAATGAAACTGAACAAGGCCATTAACCAAGTCTTGCAAGATCCAGAAATGGAAAAAACCTTGACCAGTGATGGATTGACTGCTGCAGCGCTGACACCTGATGAGTTCGGTGTGGTGATTAAGAGCGAAATCGCTCGCTGGGGCGCTGTGGCCAAGAGCCGCGGTCTGTCGATCAAGTAACCCGTAGCAAAAGTTTGCACAGAAAGATCATGCTGCCTTGACAAGAGGCAGCATGACTAACGTCTCCAAGCCACCCTCTTGTGTCGGGTGGGCGGAAAAAGCACCGCCGTGCGCCTCAACGATGCTTTTACACAAAGCAAGATCCTCTTCAGGGCAGGTGTAATGCCCATGGTGGACATGTACTGAAACGGCAACTGCGGTGCGTTGGCAATTGATTTGCACCTCACTTTGCGGATGAGCGCTTTCAAGTGCCGCCTGCATCAATAGATTGAATACGCGTTGTATCGCTTTCGGATCTGCCTGAACGATCGACGTGCCACATCGTTTTACAGAGATTTGCACACCCTTAGCATTAAATTGTTGATAAAAATCTAGCAGACTCTCAGCCAATAGTTCGGGCAAATCAACGTTGATGGTATTTCGTCCGATGCCCCGCTGTTTGTGCTGAGCGATTTCGCGTAGGTCAGTGGCCAATCGTTCGACAGTCAGGATCTCTGCACGAAGCTTGTCTAACAGGATTTTGTCTGAGGGTGTTCGTTGCGCGTTGCTGTCTTGAGCGAGACTCTCAAGATTAGTTCGAAGCGTTGTTGCAGCGCGTTCTAGCTTTGCGGCTGAGTAGTTCATCCATACTTGATTCGAATTCAGTGCGTTGTCCTGTGAAGATTGGTCTCTTTTTGTAGTCAAGAGCGGTGCGAGAGACGTTGCAATGACTCTATTGATGACCACTCCAGCAACCGCAATTGTCAAGAGAGTCAAGGCGGCGGCGAGTCGAACCGGTTTTTGATTTTCTGGGGCAACCAGCCAGTCAAAGGAAAGTGAGCCGACGAGTTCAATCTGCACCAGCAAACCGAGCGTACCTAATAGAACCACGGCAGCTAGAAGTGTGGAGATTAGGATTTTTTGATTGATGGAAATTTTCAAAGTGAGACGAGAACACTAAAAGGTGAGGCTACGACACAAAATGTAGCGTTAGCGTCTTGTCGCGTCAATTAGAAAAAAGTAGTGGTTCAGCCCTTCGGCGGCCCTTATCAAGGTGCTCAAGACGGAAGTTTGCCTTGGGTCGGCTCTGACAGGGGGTAGAACCTGCTGTAAGCTAGGCATGTACTGATGGGATGATCCCGTCTATCCCATACGTGATGTAACGCTTATATGTCGATGACCTCTGAAATCCCAAGCGGTTTAGCTGCGCTTGAGGCCCGCTTGCAACAAGATTTAGCCTGGCTTGAATTGCCGGCTAAGCGCTGGGTCATTGAGCGCGCTCAAGGTGGGCATCCAGTTTTAGAAGTTGCCATCATCGGTGGCGGTATGGCGGGTATGGCCGCGGCAGCCGCGCTCAAGATGGTCGGCATACAAGCGGTGATTTTTGATCGTTCACCAGCTGGCTTCGAGGGCCCCTGGGTCACCACCGCTCGTATGGAGACCCTTCGCTCTCCTAAACAGTTGACCGGTCCGGCGCTCGGGCTACCTGCGCTGACGTTTCGTGCATGGTTCGAGGCTCAGTTTGGAAAGGCTCAGTGGGAGTCGTTAGATAAGATCCCACGTCCTCAATGGATGGATTACTTGCGTTGGTATCGCCGCGTGCTATCGCTTGACATCCGCAATGCGCACGACGTCCAGCGTGTGACCCCGCGTGCTGATCAGCTCGTCGAACTCGAAGTCCATTCGTCACTGGGCCGCCAAATCGTATTGGCCAGACGGTTAGTCATGGCAACGGGTAGAGATGGGTTAGGTGGTGCCTATGTCCCTGAGATCGCCAAGACGCTTCCTCGCCAGGTGTGGGCGCATTCGTCTGATCCCCTGGACTACACGACTCTGCGCGGCAAGCGTGTGGGAGTGGTCGGTGCCGGTGCCTCTGCAATGGATAGTGCCGCCACCGCACTTGAGGCGGGTGCATTGAGTGTGGACATGTTGATACGTCGTGACGATCTACCTCGGGTTAATAAAGGTAAGGGCGCAGGCAGCGCAGGAATGGTTCATGGCTTCATGAGTCTTCCTGAAGAGTGGAAGTGGCGTATTCGACACTATTTGGGTACTCAGCAAGTGCCACCACCACGCGGCAGTACGCAACGTGTCTCGAAGTTCGATCATGCGCGATTTAATTTCGGGTGCGCCTTAAACAAGCTTGAGCTGCGAGATAAGAGCGTCTCCGTGCACACCACAAAGGGGACGTTCGAGCTCGATTTTGTAATTTTTTCGACGGGATTCATGATTGATTGGTGGAAGCGCCCTGAGTACGCCGCGATCGCACCCAATGTATTAGCCTGGGGTGATCGTTTGAGCACGAAGGCCGAGCCAGGCGGGCAAGAAATGATCGATTCACCTGATTTAGGACCCGCGTTCGAGTTTAAAGAGAAGAGCCCTGGCCAGTGCCCTGGTCTGGATAGGATTCATTGTTTTTGTTACCCAGCAGCCCTGACGCACGGAACGGTTTCAGGCGACATTCCTGCCATTAGTGATGGCGCGAAACGTCTCGCACAAGGGGTGGCTGCCCACTTCTATCGTGAAGATATTGACGAACACTACGCGCGTATGCAACGCTATGACGAACCCGAATTGTTGGGCGACGAGTGGACGCCTGCTGTACCAAATAAAAATTAACTTAATCAATTTAAGGAAATAGACATGCTCGATGCTAAGCAAACGGATACTGTCGATCGTCTGGTTGGTCTGAGTGCCAGCGATCAGACCTATCAAGTGCGCCACCAGCGAGATAAGGTGGTGGCAGCGACGCAGGGTAGTGAGAACGGTCTGTTTGATCCTGCCCTTGAAGGGTTGACTGTGACAGAACGGCTCTATGTGGCGCTCTTCGCTTGTGTGCTGACGCCTGCACCTGAGCTCGTCCGGGAGTATACCGAGCGATTGATTGCTCAGGGTGCCGATGCCGAAATTATGGATTTTGTTGCAGCGGGTGCGCTCGAAAACATTCAAAGCCCGCGCTTGCATACCATCCTCAAGTTCACGCACACGCTCATTACTGATCCCGTGAAAGCGGATCGGCGTGCCTTATTGGCATTGCCGCAGGCGGGTCTCTCAACCCCGGAGGTGGTGACCCTTGCGCAGTTGATCGCGTTCGTGTCTTATCAGGTACGCCTAGTCGCTGGACTTAAAGCGATGAAGTCTTTGGAGAAATCAGCATGAGCGCGCCGATCGACATCAAAGGCTTTACCAACGACACGCTTGGCTGGAAGGCCTGGCTTGATGTCGTCTCGCTTGATTCGGCCACACCTGAGCAAATGGCGGTGCTCGAGGAAAGTCACCCGAAAGCAAAGGTCTCGGATTACTATTTATTCTTGGTCCATCAGCCAGAAATTTTGAAGCAACGCTCTGTTGCCTTTAACGCGATTATGTACGCGCCTGGTGGAATGCCGCGCGCTGAACGCGAACTTGGCGCGACGGTGGTTTCGCGCATCAACGGTTGCGTCTATTGTGCCTCTGTACATGCACAACGTTTTGAGCAGTTGGCAAAAACCCAAGAGGCAATTATTGAGGTCTTCACCGAGCCACATGGTGCGGGTACGACACCGCGCGAGCGTGCCATTGTTGAGTTTTCTATTGAGCTGACGGCACAGCCTGGTAAAGTGAGTGCAAAAAGTATTCAAACGCTAAAAGATGTGGGACTGACAGAGCCAGAGATTCTGGACTTGATTCATTCCGTCGCAATCTTCGCTTGGGCTAATCGATTGATGCTGAATCTCGGTGAGCCAGTGTTTCCTGTAAAAGAATCTTCTGAATAAAGGAGTGAGTCATGTCTAAAGTCCTGCGTGTTATTCAATCGTTTGCACTGGCCTTATGTGCCGCGTCGGCGTTTGCTCAGACGGCTGATTGGCCTGCGGCCGGCAAGCCCATCCTGCTGACCGTTCCCTCACCTGGCGGCGGTGGTACGGGCGATACCATTGCTCGTATGTTGGCCGAGCAACTCGCCCTTAATTTAAAAACGAATATCGTGATCGATAACCGCCCTGGTGCCAATGGCAACATCGGTGCCGCCGCAGCCGCTAAGTTTGCGCCAGATGGCTATCGATTTTTATTCTCTTGGGCCGGTACCTTAGCAGTCAATGCGAATTTGTATGCAAAGATTGCCTATGATCCCCAGAAAGATTTTGATCCCATTGCCTTGATCTGCGATGTGCCAAATATTCTCGTGCTCAACACAACACTGCCACCCAAGGATGTAAAAGCGTTCATCGCCTATGCCGAAGCGAATCCGGGCAAATTGAATTTTGGCTCGACCGGTATCGGCAGCTCGATGCATTTGGCTGGCGAGCTCTTTATGCGTGAGACGGGAACCAAGATGGTGCATGTCCCTTACAACGCACCGGGCACTGCAACGACCAATCTCATTGCAAACGAGATTCAATTAATGTTCCAGTTGATTCCTGGGATTGCCAGTCAAGTCAAAGCCGGCAAGGTAAACGCGCTGGCGGTGATGTCGCCCACGCGTTCCCCTGCGTTACCCGACGTCCCGACGACTGCTGAACTTGGCTTTCCGAAGTTAATGTCTTCGACTTGGTTTGCATTGTTAGCGCCGCATGGCACACCGCCTGAGATCATTACGCGGATGAACACAGAGGTCAATAAGATCTTGAAAGACCCTGCGTTTCAAAAGAAACTGGCAGATATCGGAGCGACCCCGCTTGGTGGAACGCCCAAGGATTTATCGACGCATCTTGCTTCAGAGCTTGATAAGTGGGGCATCGTGATCAAGGCGGCGGGCATTAAGCCGCAATAAACGTTAAGAAAAATAAATAGGGGATAGTTGGATATGACGAATGCAGCCATAAGTGCATCACGCTACGATGTGCTCGTGATTGGTGCCGGCTTCGCTGGCATGTACACCTTGCACCGTTTGCGAAGTTTAGGTTTGCGTGTGCGCGTACTCGAAGCCGGCGATGGGGTCGGGGGCACTTGGTACTGGAATCGGTATCCGGGCGCACGCTGTGATGTTGAAAGCCTGGAGTATTCCTATTCTTTTTCGGAAGATCTTCAGCAAGAGTGGGAGTGGCCAGAGCGCTACGCTACCCAGCCAGAGATCTTAAAGTACGCGAATCATGTTGCAGATCGCTTTGACTTACGACGCGATATTCAATTCAACACGCGCGTCACGTCGGCCGTTTTTCATCGCACGTCAAACGCATGGACCATTACAACGAGCACGAAGGAAACATACGAAGCCCAGTTTTGTATCATGGCGTCAGGCAATCTTTCTTTGCCGCGCGTACCAGACTTTAAAGGATTGGATTCGTATAAAGGGCAGTGGTATCACACAGGTCAGTGGCCGCACGATAAGGTTGATTTCTCTGGTAAGCGGGTGGGGATCATTGGCACTGGCGCCTCGGGTATCCAGTCGATCCCGATTATTGCCAAAGAGGCCAAGCACCTGCATGTATTTCAACGCTCTGCGAACTACTCAGTTCCGGCGATTAATCGTGTCTTGACTCCAGCAGAAGTGAAAGCGCATAAAGAAAAATATGCGGCCTGGCGTCGCGAGGCGTTAAAAACACCTTTCGGTATCGCAGGATTTCCGCCACCCACAAAGGGTGCTCTTGAGGATACGCCTGAGGCACGGCTCGCAAGTTTTGAAAAAAAATGGGGCACGGGCGGCAATATTAGCTTTCTCTATGCCTACAAGGATTTACTCACCAACAAAGAAGCCAACGAAACGGTTTGCGAATTTGTACGCGACAAGATTCGATTGATCGTGAAGGATCCTGCCGTCGCCGCTGATTTAATCCCGAATGATCATTACATCGGGACAAAGCGTTTGCCGCTTGATACGGACTATTACGAGACGTATAACCGTGACAATGTGACCTTGGTCAATATAAAAAGTAATCCGATCGTTCAGATTACGGCGAGTGGTATTCAGACGGCCCAGCAAGAGTACGCACTCGATGCGATTGTGTTCGCGACAGGGTTCGACGCGATGACGGGCGCCATATTAGATATTGATATACGCGTTGAGGGCGAGTCCGATCTACGCAGCAAGTGGGTCGATGGCCCAAAAACCTATTTGGGCATTATGACCGCCGGTTTTCCAAATATGATGATCATCACCGGCCCTGGAAGCCCGTCGGTGAAGACCAACATGATTGCGGCGATCGAGCAGCACGTTGACTGGATCACGGACCTGCTTAAGCATGTCAAGAGTCATGGCCTCAACCGCATTGAGGCAGATCGCGACGCGGAAGAAAAGTGGGTGCAGCACGTCAACGAAGTGGGTGACTCTACCTTGTACCCCTTAGCAAACTCTTGGTATGTGGGGGCCAACATTCCTGGTAAGCCTCGCGTCTTTATGCCCTACGTCGCGGGCCTCGATAAGTATCGTGTCATCTGCGATCAGATCGCGGCCGATGGGTACAGGGGACTTAGGTTTCAGACGTAGTGGTTGAGTCGTTCCAACTGGCGGGGTGTCTTCCCAGAGCGCCCGCGCCCACTTCCCATTCCATACGCAGCCCAGGGACCGTGGTCGGCCACTTCAAGCGCGTAGCTGCGCCCCATTGTGTGCTCTCTAGATTCTCGGACCAATCCGCAGCTTCGATCGGTTGAATCACTGGTTGATTGATTAGGTCGGTGTGGAGCGTTTGCATGAGCAGAGCCCCTGTACGTGCCAAAGAGCCGTTTACGATACTGCCTGAGCCACTCTCAAGGCGTATCGTGAGCGCGCGCAGGATCGCCGTTGCGAGTAAATAGCCAGTTCCGTGATCAAGCGCTTGAACGGGTAGCGGAAGTGGGCGTTCGGAACCCGATAACTGTTGTCCGGCGTGCGCGATACCCATGCTCATTTGTACGAGACTATCGAAGCCTCGTCGGTGTTTCCATGGCCCTGTGAATCCATACGCATCCAGTGACACATCGATTAAGCCTGGTCGAAGTGCTTGCCGTTGGTTGGCATCGAAGCCGAGTTTCGTCAGTGCGTCGCTGCGATAACCATGCACAAAGACGTCCGCTTGACTCAATAATCTT
This sequence comes from uncultured beta proteobacterium, assembly GCA_903903735.1. GTDB lineage: Bacteria > Pseudomonadota > Gammaproteobacteria > Burkholderiales > Burkholderiaceae_B > Zwartia. Next base: position 13,499 of record CAIUZV010000232.1, read on the forward strand.
GTCCACTGTTCAAGACCAAGCTTTTGCCTCAAGTCCAAGCGCGTGCAACGCTTGCCAAGGCTCATCTCCGGCGCGCCGGTTGGCTCATCCCACCAGGGCGGATCGATACGCAAGACGGTGGCTCCGAGCCCTGCCAGTAAGCGGGTTGCTGCGGGACCAGCTAGCACTCGGGTCATGTCCAAGACCCTTAGGCCTTTTAAAGGCTGTCGACGATCGATTGCCCATGCGGTGGCGCCAGCTTTGGTTCCAGCTCGCCAGTGCAAAAGAGGCTCGGCCGTGACGGCTTGTCCTTGCGGGTGTTGTTGCCAGGCGTCCCAAGAGTGCATTTGTGCTGCGCAAGCTCCGTTGGAAACCATCGCCGATTCAAGTTCAGTTGCGTCCCACCGTGCGACCGCTGCTGCAACGTCATACCGGTTTGCGGCGACATCCAATACACGCAGCGCGGCATCGCGATGGTGTGGAGCATTCGTGTGCAAGCGAATCCAACCGTCTCGGGTTTGGTAGTCTGCTGGCCCTAAGGCTGGCTCGGGGGGGATTTTCCAATCAATTGGGGCAATGGTCTTGTTGAACCACAGCGACGCAAGGCGACGATCCGTCGTGACATCTAGACTGTGGGTGAGCTCTGCCAGTGCGAGGCCGGCTGCACCCATTGAGGCCGCGGCCAGTTCGGTCACTGCAAAATAGGAGGGCAAGCTGCCCAACCCAACGAACGATAGCTGTTCCAGCCTTGAAGGCTGGCCCTGCACAGATCCCCAGATTTCCTTAAGGAGATGGTTTGTCATCGCGTGGCGATCGATTGGCTTAACTCCGTGGTTGGACATTGTGCGCGGCATTCATTTAAAAAGTATCGTATAAAGAATGTACGCCATTACGGGGCGTAGATCAAAAAGATGAAATCAATAGAGACAACGTAGCGAGCCCATGTATGACCAATGCGTCGAATGCAGTGCCAACCCCCCTAACTGTTACCGGATTAAAAACACCTAATACGGTCGCGCACGCGGTCATTCGTGCGATGAAACGCCACGGAGTCGAGTGTACGTTCGGGCAGAGCTTACCCACAATGATTCAGTTGTCGGCTGAACATGGTGGTATTAAACAGATTGCATACCGAACAGAAAATGCCGGTGGCTATATGGCGGATGCGTACGCTAGGGTATCTGGCAAGCCTGGGGTTGTGACTGCGCAGAATGGTCCTGCCGCTGCGCTTTTGGTGGCGCCGCTTGCGGAAGCGCTGAAAGCATCCATTCCTGTGATTGCCTTGGTGCAGGATGTCAGTCGTCTACATCACGACAAAAACGCCTTTCAGGATCTAGATCATATCGGCATGTTTACGCCTGTCGCAAAATGGGTACGGCGGGTGGGAGACGCCAGTCGGATAGACGACTATGTCGATCAAGCGTTTGCTATGGCATGCTCGGGTAGGCCTGGGCCGGTCGTGCTCTTACTGCCGTCGGATCTACTGTTAGAGCCTGCCGTTGAGACGGTTCGTCGCGCCAGCTTGGGGCGCTTTCCGCTGGATCCCGTTGTGGCGTCTAACGATTCGATTCGTCAAGCGGCCGAGTTGTTGGCCAAAGCAAAACGCCCTGTGGTGATTGCTGGAGGGGGTGTGCACTTATCCCATGCGCATCTTGCACTTACGCGTTTGATGGATGAGGCACATTTACCCGTCGCGACGACGGTGATGGGCAAAGGTAGCGTGGATGAACGGCATGCCTTAGCTCTTGGTGTAGTGGGCTACTTTATGGGTCCTAACGGCGCAACGCGTCATCAGCGTGATCTGATTACCCAAGCGGATGTAGTGTTGTTGGTCGGCAATCGTACTAATCAAAACGGTACAGACTCTTGGCAGCTTTATCCCAAAGAGGCCACCTTCATCCATTTAGATATTGACGGCACGGAGGTCGGCCGCAATTACGAAGCCTTAAGATTGGTGGGTGATGCGCGTTTGACTCTGGATGCTTTGGCGGAGGCTTTAAGTCAATGTGATCTCAGCGCACGCAAAGCCGCGCGCGCCACACTACAAAGCGGTATCGCCAAGGCTAAAGAAAGCTATCTGAAAGAGTCTGAACCCGTTCGCCTATCGACGCAGTCTCCGATCAGACCCGAACGCTTAATGCATGAACTGCAGAAGCGGTTAACAGCTGACTCGATCGTGGTCGCTGATGCGAGCTACTCGTCCATCTGGATTGCGAATTGTTTGACGTCGTTGGCAAGCGGTATGCGCTTCATTACACCGCGTGGCCTGGCAGGACTGGGTTGGGGCTTTCCAATGGCCTTGGGTGCAAAAGTCGCACGGCCTCAGTCCGACGTCTTTTGTTTGGTGGGTGATGGCGGGTTTGGTCATGTGTGGTCCGAGCTTGAAACTGCGCGGAGAATGGGTATCAAGGTCACGCTCCTCTTGTTGAATAACGGTATTTTGGGTTATCAAAAACATGCTGAAAATGTAAAGTTTGGTGAGCACACTTCAGCAGTTGATTTCTATCCGGTCGATCACGCAGCGATTGCGCGAAGTTGCGGTTGCGTGGGCGTGCGGGTCACGGACCCCGCGCAGCTCGCACAGGCCTTAGACGAGGCTACCAAGAGTGAGGTGACAACGCTCATCGAGGTGATGACCGACGAAAATGCCTTTCCGCCGATCACTTTCTACACAGCGAACGTCAAATGAAACAGCGTATTGCGTTAGTAACAGGTGCCGCCAAAGGGATCGGTTTGGCGACGAGTCAAAAATTAATCGCAGCCGGGTGTAAGGTCGTGATGGTCGATCGTTTGCCGATTGATCTTGTCAAGTTAGGAATCTCTGCAGAGACCGCACTAGCGTTTGCAGGTGACGTGAGTGATGCAGCATTTTTATTACGGTTAAAAGAGCAGATTGAGTCGCGCTTAGGCGTCGTGTCAATTTTGGTCAACAACGCAGGAATCTCGCCGAAGCGTCCGGACGGTCGATCGAGCGGAATTCTTGAAGTGACGCTCGATGAGTGGTCTAAGGTGTTGATGATCAATCTCACCACGGTGATGCAGCTCTCTCAATTATTTTTGCCGGGTATGCGAGCGCAAAAATTTGGTCGTATTGTCAGCTTGTCATCACTTGCAGGGCGTTCGAAGTCTGTGGTGGCGGGGCCGAGCTACATGGCCTCCAAGGCGGGGATTCTAGGCTTAATGCGAGCGATTGCTTCAGAGATGGGCCCTGAGGGAATCACGGCAAATTGCGTCGCGCCCGGGAGGATCTTGACCGATATGTCGATGCAAGCCGGTGAGGAGGTCAACCGACGATATGCCGAACAGATTCCAGTGCGACGACTTGGCACGGCAGATGAAGTGGCTGACACCATCGTTTTTTTATGTGCGGAGACAAGCGGATTTATCAATGGTGCGACCATCGATATTAATGGTGGTTTCTTTATGTCTTAGATTTATTTTTTGTGTCGACAGAAGACTGGTTTTAAATGTGTAGTTCGGTAAGCTCAACAATATTAAGGAGACAAAATGAAAAATAATTTATTCAAACGTGCTCGAACCGCGCTGGCTGCGACCATGCTCTTGAGTGTGTGTGCAATCAGTCACGCACAGACTTTTCCGGATCGTGAAGTATCACTCATTGTTAATTTTGGGGCGGGCGGCACCACGGACGTCGCCTCGCGCGCGCTGGCTCAGGGGATGGAAAAGACCCTCGGCAAGCCGATAATCGTACAAAACAGACCTGGCGCACTCGGTACGCTTACGCCGGCCTACATCGCTCGTCAAAAGCCCGATGGCTATCAGGTCGGTGTTGTGACGTACTCGACCGTTGCGATCATGCCCCACCTGATGGACTTAACGTACTCAATGAAGGACTTCGAGTTCGTGGCTGGTTTTGGCCGCTTCCGTTATGGTGTTGCAGTCAATGCAGACTCACCCTACAAGACCTTGGATGATTTGGTTGCAGCAGCCAAGTCGGGGCAGGGTTTGTTTTTTGGCACAACATCCGCACCTAATAACTTGGCAATCTTTGAGTTGTCGCGTTTAACGGGCGCCAAGTTTGAGCACATCTCCTACAAGTCCGGTGCAGAAGCTGTTACTGCTGTCTTGAGTGGTCAAGTACAAGTCATCGTACAGAATCCGCCCGACATCCTTCCGCACATTAAGGCCGGGAAGTTGCGTATGTTGGCCTCGGCGAGTCCGATGCGTTGGGTAGAGCAGCCTGAGATCAAAACCATGAAAGAGCAGGGCTATGACGTGGAAATTGACTCTTGGCTTGGATTGGCTGTGCCAAAGGGAACTCCGGCGGCGATTGTCAGCACGCTTGAGAAAGCGGCTTTGTCTGCGATGGCTGATCCGGCACTCAGCGCCCGTCTGACAAACATGGGGGTCGATCCTGCATCTTTAACGGGTAAGGCGTACCTCGACATCCTAGAAAAAGGTTATATCGAGATGGGTCGTGCGATCAAAGCGGCAAAGATCCCCCGCATCAGCGGTTGATTATTGCAAAAACTGCTATACTGTTGCACTTTGCTGCGCCCGTAGCTCAGTTGGATAGAGTACTTGGCTACGAACCAAGGGGTCGTGGGTTCGAATCCTGCCGGGCGCACCA
>CAIUZV010000233.1 GCA_903903735.1 uncultured beta proteobacterium
CGTGCCAATAGGCGTCTTGGCGGCTTGGAAGGCCGGAACTTGGATTGATCGCGGAATTATGGCGATCTCTGTGATCGGTTTTTCAGTTCCAGTGTTCGTTGTGGGTTATCTGCTTAGCTTCTTCTTGTCATTGGAATTAGATTGGTTTCCGGTGCAAGGATACGTTTCTTATAAGAAAGGTTTTGGCGTTTGGTTCGAACATCTTGTGCTGCCAGCCATCGCCCTAGGCTTCGTGTATATCGCCCTTATTGCGCGCATTACCCGCGCAACAATGCTTGAGGTCTTGTCCCAAGACTATATCCGCACTGCGAAAGCAAAGGGGATGGGACAGATGGGCATTTTGTTTTTGCATGCGCTCAAAAACGCAGCCGTGCCAGTCGTGACCGTCATCGGTATCGGTATCGCTCTGCTTATCGGCGGTGCGGTCGTGACAGAGAGTGTCTTTGCGATTCCTGGCTTGGGGCGTTTAACGATTGATGCAATCGTGCGCCGGGACTATCCGCTGATTCAGGGACTGGTTGTTGTTTTCAGTTTTGTGTATGTGTTGGTCAACCTTTGTGTTGATGTGATCTATACGATCGTCGATCCGAGGATACGTTATTAATGACTAGTTTTGCTGCTGCCCCCGCTTTACCGGATCTCTTAAAACCTCGCCGTCAACGCAAAGGTTGGACTGGATTTTTGTTGAATAATCCAACCATCACCTTTGGTGCTGGCTTGCTGCTCATCATGTTGTTTATTGCGATCGCAGCCCCTTTGCTTGGAACGGTTGATCCGACAGAACTCGCTCCACGCAAAAGAAATCTGGAGCCTTCCGCTGAGTATTGGTTTGGAACGGATGCTTTTGGCCGTGATATTTACTCACGCGTCCTTTACGGAGCCCGTGTTTCCTTAATTATTGGTTTTTCTGTTGCCTTACTCGCTTCAGTCATCGGTCTGTGTATTGGTTTGGTGTCTGGAACCTTCCGTCGCGCAGACTCAATAATCATGCGAATCATGGATGGCTTAATGTCCATACCTCCGATCTTGCTGGCGATTGCTCTGATGGCGTTGACTCGAGCGAGTGTAGAGAACGTGATCATCGCGATCACCATCGCTGAAATCCCACGGGTTTCTCGGCTAGTACGTGGTGTGGTGCTGTCCCTACGTGAGCAAGCCTATGTGGACGCAGCGATTTCGTGCGGTTGTCGTATGCCGATGTTGATTTGGCGGCATATTCTGCCCAATACCTTGGCACCGCTGACTGTACAAGCCACCTACATCTGTGCGTCGGCCATGATCACGGAATCTATTTTGTCGTTTATCGGCGCCGGTGTGCCACCGATTATCCCCTCGTGGGGCAACATCATGGCCGATGGCCGTACCTTGTTCCAGATTAAGCCTTACATCATCTTTTTCCCTGCGGTTTTTCTCTCTCTCACTGTTTTGGCTGTCAACCTAATGGGTGATGGCTTCCGTGATGTGTTGGATCCCCGCAAGTCGAAAACAAGTTGATTGGAGATATCTCTTGGCCTTATTAGAAGTTGAAAATCTTCAGACACACTTTCGTACCCCCGATGGTGTGAATCGAGCGGTTGATGGCGTGAGCTTTGTTGTCAACGAGGGCGAGACACTGGCAATCGTTGGTGAGTCCGGTTGCGGCAAGTCTGTGACGGCGATGTCGATCCTGCGTTTGATCCCCGAGCCTCCCGGCAAAATTGCTGGCTCTATTCGTTTTTTGGGGCAAGATCTGCTCAAAATGTCGGAAAAAGAAATGCGCGCCATTCGTGGTGATGCGATTTCAATGATTTTCCAAGAGCCGATGACCAGCTTGAATCCTGTGCTTCCAATCAAGCGTCAGTTGTGCGAAACGCTGCGCTTGCATCAGGACATCACGCAAGAACAGGCTATGGCTCGTGCATCCGAACTCATGGATTTGGTTGGTATCGCCGAAGGGCAGCGTCGGTTGAATGAATATCCGCATCAGCTTTCTGGTGGCATGCGTCAGCGAGTCATGATTGCAATGGCGCTAGCTTGCAACCCTAAGCTATTGATTGCCGATGAACCCACTACAGCCTTGGACGTTACGATTCAAGCTCAGATTCTAGATCTGATGGGTGATCTGAAGAATAAAATCGGTGCTGCGATCGTACTGATCACGCACGATTTGGGTGTCGTGGCAGAGGTAGCCGAACGTGTGATGGTGATGTATGCCGGTCGGAAGGTTGAAGAGGCCCCAGTGGGAGAGCTCTTTGCTAAGCCGCTGCATCCTTATACTCAGGGACTGCTTGGCGCCGTGCCCAAACTAGGTGCGTCACTTGATGGGCACTCGACACGCTTGAAAGAAATCCCCGGATTGGTTCCGAGCTTGAAGCAAAAGATCAAGGGTTGTGTTTTTGCGTCACGGTGCCCGCTGGCGAAAGAACCTTGTCACGAAATCGCACCCGCTATGCAAATGCGCGACAACGGCCATCAGGTCGCCTGTCACTTCGCAGGTGAAATTGCCTTCGCCAATGACTAATACGAATCAGGTTACTAGTATGTCCATGTCCTCTACTGCGCCGTTGTTAGAAGTTCGCAAGCTTCAAAAGTTCTTCCCCATTAAGACTGGGCTGTTTGGCAAAGTCACGGGCAACGTGCATGCTGTGGATGGGGTGTCATTTTCCATTCGCAAGGGCGAGACCCTCGCTTTGGTGGGCGAGTCTGGCTGCGGGAAATCAACGGTTGGCCGTTCTATTTTGCGCTTGTTTGACTTGACCTCAGGCGAAGTGCTGCTCGATGGCGTTCGGATTGATTCCTTAAGCGCCGGTGCGTTGCGCCCATTGCGCAAACGCATTCAGGTTATTTTCCAAGATCCGTTTTCAAGTCTCAATCCTCGCATGCGCGTGCATGACATTATTGCGGAGCCAATCCGTAATTTTGGCTTGTGTCAGTCCGAACAAGAGATCGAAGAGCGCGTTGCCAAGCTGTTGGAAAAAGTGCGTTTATCAAAAGATGCGGGCGCACGTTGGCCCCATGAGTTTTC
>CAIUZV010000234.1 GCA_903903735.1 uncultured beta proteobacterium
GGCGATCGCGGACTGAGCGCCCCAGTAAGAAGAGGTCCAGGTATGTGCACCTACGGGTGCGCTGCCATCGGCTAAATAGCGGCCAGCCTCGCCCAGAATCCCACGCAACGCATTCGGTTCGCGCACAAAGACATTCGGGATGACTTCGTCGCCCCAGTCTTGCCCGACCTCCATCCACCTTTGATGCGCGGTTTGTAGGAAGTGCAAATATTTTGGATCATGCACGGCAAGCAGCGGTGCCATTCCCGCATCCATTGGCTCAGTCACCGGTAGGTTCAGCTGCGCCAACCCCTTGAGTATTTCCGTGGAGCGTTGCGGCACTTCTTGGGGGTCTCGCATCTGTCCCCTTGAAAAATAAGTCGTCGGATGATGCAGTTGCTGATTGGGGTGAAAGAAAGATTTCATCAAAGGACTTTGCCTGTTTTTTTGACCATCATACCTACCAAGCTTAGACGTGTCGATCTGGTCGGTAGATTCTTGTGTGTTCTGTCAAGATCGAAGTACTGTTAATGAGCGACCGTTAAGGCCACGCCTTTAATCATCAGACGGTAAAGAAAGCGTTTCTGCTCAGGATCATAATCAGCGTTTGCCTGATGCATCACTGCTTGGTTATCCCAAATGACCAGGTCACCCACCTGCCACTGATGACGATACTCGTAGCGTGCATGCGTCGCGTGCTGGTATAGCTTCTCGATCAAGGCATAGCCCTCGTCTGCGGGCATGCCATCAATGCCTTCCATCCGGCCAGTGTTCAGATATAGAGCGGGTCGGCCGCTCCCCGGATGGCGAATCACGAGAGGTTGCAGTGCGGTTGGAATTTTCGCGAGATCCTCAGCGCTTAGCTTAGTGAGTTCGCGCGGGCTGCGACTGCTTTGATGCACATGTAGGGACCGCAGATCCTTAATCGTTTCTTTCAGCGGCGCAGGCAAGTCGTCATAGGCTTGCCTGACATCCACAAATTGCGTGTCGCCACCTGTGGGAGGGATCTGTAGCGCATGCAGTGTTGTTGCTTTTGGTGGGCAGCGGTCATTAGAGTGGTCCGTATGATAGTTCTCTCCACGGACTTGAAGCTTCCCATTCTTTCTAGGCAAATCATCTGTTGAATTGCACCCAACCATTGGATAGTCTGGGAGGACGTATTTTTTTAGTTGTTGATCCATCAATTCGCCAAAGATTTCGGCCGCAGCCATAAACTGAGGCGGCGTCAATTTTTGTTGACGAAATATCAACACCGCATACTGTGCGAGTGCCGAATTAAGCTGTTGCTTAATGGTTGCTGTCGTGGGTTGACTCAGATCGATACCGGATACTTCAGCACTAAACTCTTTCCGGATCGGTTCAATGATCAATGTCATAGAGGTCTCAAAAAGCGAAAGTTATTGTGCTGTGATGCCAGTTTGTTTTGCGACCGTCGCCCAACGAACCAGACCGTCATGGACTAATTTTCTAAAGTCCGTCACGGTCATCGGCTTTGGCGTACCACCATCCGCTGCAAGAAACTCTATGACGTCTTTGGAGGCCAAGGCCTTATTCACCGAACTATTAATGAACTGCTGTATGGCAGGATCCACATTGGCGGGGCCAAGTAAGCCCCACCATTGTTGAATGTCATAGTCCTTGATGCCCGCTTCTTGAAACGTTGGCATGTCAGGCGCTGCGGCGGAGCGCTGGGAGCTTGTGACGGCGACACCACGCAAGGTGCCATTTCGGATCTGCGGAAGCACCTGCGTCATGCTGCCAATTGAAAATTCAATATGTCCGCCCATCGTATCGGTCATCGCAGGGCTGCCACCTTTGTATTGCACGGCGCTCATGTTATTGCCTAGTGCTTGGCTGAGCATGACGCCTGCGAAATGCTGAATGCTGCCGACTCCGGTCGCGCCGTAGTTCAAGTTTGGCGTCCTTCTTAGGTAATCGAAGTATTCTTTTGCATCTTTGCCCGGCGACTTGGGTTTTGCGGCAAGCGCGAGTGGCACTTCGCCAATCATGGCGATCGGTGTGAAGTCTTTCACAGGATCAAATGGCAAGTTATTGACCACCGCAGGTGCCATCGTAAAAGTTGAAGAGGCAACCAGAAGGGTGTAGCCATCATTGCGTTGCTTGGCGACATAGGCTGCACCGATTGCTGTGCCTGCGCCCGGTTTGTTTTCAATGATGACGGTTTGGCCCCACTGTGCAGTGAGTTGTTTGGCGAGCTGGCGCGCAACGATGTCGTTCGACCCACCTGGGGCAAAGGGCACAACCAATGTGACGGGCTTTTCAGGGTAGGCCGCCCAGGCATGAGGAGGGATAAAAAAACTTAGGCTGAGTAAGAGCTTGGGTAGCAACGTAGCGATTGATTTCATTTGATCATTTCTCTAGTCAGAGGCAACACACAATACTATGATAGGTTAACTTGTGGAATAGGCGGGATCGCGACATGAAAGCAGCATGGTACGAAAAAAATGGCGAAGCAAAAGACGTCTTAATGCTGGGTGAACTGCCCACACCCGAACCTGGTCCCGGTGAGGTTCGTGTCAAGGTTCATGTGTCTGGCGTGAATCCGTCTGATGTGAAATCGCGCCGCAATCGACCGATCAATGATCCCAAAATAATTCCGCATAGCGATGCGGGTGGGGTGGTCGACGCCGTCGGTGCAGGCGTCTCGCCCTCGCGCGTCGGTGAGCGGGTATGGACGTGGAACGCGCAGTATCAGCGTCCCTTCGGTACTGCGGCGCAATATGTTTGCTTGCCCCAGGCACAGGCGATCAAGCTGCCAGATCATGTCGACTTTGACGGCGCTGCGTGCATGGGAATTCCTGGCTTAACTGCTTATGAGGCTGTGCGACGCTGCGGCGACATTGCAGGCAAGACGGTGCTGGTGATTGGAGCGGCCTCCTCCGTCGGGCACTATGCGGTACAGATGGCTGCACTGAGAGGGGCGCGTGTGATTGGTACGGTGAGCTCAGAGACAAAAGCTAAGCACGCGCGGGCAGGTGGTGCGAGCGAAACGATCAATTACAAAACAGAGAACGTGGCCGAGCGGGTAAAGGCTCTGACGGAAGGTCGGGGTGCTGATGCGATCATTGATATGGATTTTTCGACCACAACAGACTTGGTTCGCGATGGGGCGTTAGCCGCCCATGGGACGGTGGCCTGTTTTGGCTCGAATAAAGTTGAGCCACCATCCATTCCTTTCCGTCTTTGTCTCACAACAAGCCTAAGTTTGCAGTTTTTTCTCGTGTATGAACTCACGCCAGCAGAGCGTGCAAACGCTCTCATGGGCCTGTGTGGTTTGCTGCAGTCAGGCAAGCTTACGCACGCGATAGGTGCGCGCTTTAAGCTCGATGATATTGTTGCGGCTCACGAAGCCGTTGAGCAAGGTCGGGTGATGGGCAACGCGGTTGTAGACGTAATCTAAGGTTGTTGTCCCGCGCGCAAGAGAAAACGCTCATTTAGATCGTCAAAGTTTTGACAGCCGATCTGAGTGAGTATCGCTTGAAGCTCACGACGCAAGATCGCGAAGACCTGGTCCGCACCTTCTTGACCTAGCGCGGCGACTGCATACAGCGTTGGGCGACCAAAAAAACAGA
>CAIUZV010000235.1 GCA_903903735.1 uncultured beta proteobacterium
GGTGTTCGGCCCTGTCGCGATGTTTGGCTTGGGTGGGATTTTTGTCGAGATTCTGCAAGACGTGGTGTTACATCGCTGCCCTTTCGGACCCGATGTGGCCGAGCAAATGATTCGTTCCATCAAGGGTGCGCCGTTACTGGAGGGCGCGCGAGGCCGACCCAAGGCCGACATCAAAGCGTTGGCTGAGATGCTGTCGCGCTTGTCTGCCTTTGCGGTTGCTGCAGGCCCACGCCTGCAATCCATCGACCTCAACCCCGTACTCGCCATGCCCGAGGGGCAAGGCGCTTACGCGGTGGATGCGGTGATTGAGGTGACGGAGTAACTAAGTCTTCGGGATCTTGGTGGTCATGGGGGGCATCAAGAAATCGAAGTCCACGCCCTGATCGGCTTGTGTCACGCTCTGCAAAAAGAGCTTGCGATAGCCTCGGGTGGCGGTAGGGACCACAACGGGCTTGGCGGCGCGTCGTCGAGCGAGCTCTTCATCACTGACCAACAAAGAAAGCTCGCGCTTTTCAACGCTCAAGCGAATCCGATCACCGCTTTGCACATAGGCCAAGGGTCCACCAATAGCCGACTCAGGCGTCACGTGCAAGACGATGGTGCCGAAGGCGGTGCCACTCATGCGCCCGTCTGAAATGCGGACGATGTCTTTGACGCCTGCTATCGCCAACTTCTTTGGAATCGGCATATAACCTGCTTCGGGCATCGTGGCGCCTTTGGGGCCAATGTGCTTAAGCACAAGAATGTCGTCGGCCGTGACATCTAAGTCCGGCGTGTCGATTCGGTTTGCCATGTCCTCAAGGTTCTCAAAGACAACGGCGCGGCCCTCATGCTCCATCAACTTGGGGTGTGCAGCAGACTGCTTGATGATGGCGCCGCCTGGAGCAAGATTACCCTGCAAAACAGCGATGCCACCTTGCGGGTAGATGGGGTTCTTGGCTGTCCTGACCACGTCTTGCTTAAAACCAGGACCCGCAGCCTCAATCTCTTCGCCGAGCGTGCGGCCAGTGACTGTCAACGCATCGAGGTGCAACAAAGGCTTGAGTTCACGCAGCAACGTAGCCATGCCGCCCGCGTGGTGGAAGTCTTCCATGTAGTGCTGACCCGAGGGCTTCAAATCAAGCAGCACGGGGGTTTCCCGGCCCATGCGATCAAGTGCTTTGAGATCCATCTCAAAGCCCATACGCCCTGCAATCGCAGTTAAGTGCACGATAGCGTTAGTTGAACCGCCAATCGCCAACAAAACGCGCATCGCGTTTTCAAAGGCCTTCTCAGTGAGCACTTTGTCGATGGTTAAACGCTTACGCGCGATTTCAACCGCGATTGTGCCGCTTTGCTCGGCCACGCGAATACGATCTGCGGTGACCGCCGGAGGTGATGCGCCACCAGGGACTGTCATACCAAGCGCCTCAGCAATACAGGCCATGGTGCTTGCGGTACCCATGACCGAACAGGTGCCCACACTTGCGACTAACTGACTGTTGACCTCGGCGATTTCTTCAGCGCCGATCTCTTCGGCACGGAACTTGCCCCAATAGCGACGACAGTCCGTACAGGCACCAACACGCTCACTGCGATACGAGCCCGTCAACATTGAACCAGTAATCAACTGCACAGCAGGCAACCCTGCTGAGGCCGCACCCATCAACTGAGCGGGAACCGTCTTGTCGCAACCACCAATCAACACCACCGCGTCCATGGGCTGAGCGCGTAAAAGCTCCTCCGTGTCCATCGACATTAAGTTGCGCAGGAACATGCTGGTAGGCTGCGAAAAACTCTCGTGGATTGAAATCGTTGGGAAGTCCATGGGCAAGCCGCCGGCCAGCATAACGCCGCGCTTAACGGCTTCGATCAGCTGAGGGGCATTGCCGTGGCAGGGGTTGTAGGAACTTCCGGTGTTGGTGATGCCGATGACGGGACGCTCGAGTGCCGAATCGGTGTAACCCGCGCCCTTAATAAAAGCTTTACGCAGGAATAGCGAGAAGCCGCGATCCCCATAGTTGGCCAAGCCTTTAGAGATACCTTGCTCGCTTGCTGCAGGATTAATCGAATGGCCTGTCTTCTTATCGTCTTTTGACATGTGCGTACACCTGAAAGAATGGATTTAGCTAAATCTTTGTCTGGCTGAATCGTAGCGTCTTTAACTCTTTGTCGACTTGAATAACTTACAGCGTGCCGGGGTAAGTGCCGCCATCGAGTACGAGATTTTGTCCTGTCATAAAGCCCGCACCAGCGCTGCACAAAAACGCACAGGCTTGACCGAATTCAGCTGGGTCCCCAAAGCGACGCGCAGGTACCGTTGCTTTGCGAGCGTTTTGAATTTGCTCGACCGTCTGGCCGCTTGCCTTCGCGCGGACGACAGCGTTTTGTGTGAGGCGATCGGTTGCAAACGGGCCAGGCAGTAAGTTGTTAATCGTGACGTTGTGCGACACGATTTGACGTGCAAGGCCTGACACAAAACCAGTGAGGCCTGCACGTGCGCCGTTTGACAAGCCAAGCGATTCAATCGGCTGTTTAACTGACGCAGAAGTAATGTTGACGATGCGACCAAACTTGCGCTCGATCATGCCGTCTACGGTGGCACGAATCAATTCGATCGGTGTGATCATGTTGGCGTCGACCGCCGCGATCCAGTCGTCGCGGCTCCAGTCACGAAAATCGCCGGGCTTAGGGCCGCCCGCATTAGTCACCAAAATATCTGGGTTCGGACACAGTGCCAAGACTCTCGCACGACCTTCTGCGGTAGTGATGTCGGTTGCAATGGTCGTGACGTTCACACCGGTTTCGGCACGAATGGCTTGTGCTGCGGCTTCAAGGGCCTCGGCGCCCCGAGCGAGCATCACAACATTGACCCCCTCACGCGCGAGCTGCTGGGCACAGGCTAAGCCAAGCCCCTTGCTCGATGCGCAAACGATTGCCTGTCTACCGCGAATGCCTAAGTCCATGATGTCCCTTTATTTATTTGTGATGTGTTGTTCGCTGTTTACTCGGCTCAAAGTGCCTGAGTCAGTCGTGCAAGAGCGCCGATCATGGCCACAAGGCCCGCGAGCTGGATGCCGATGAGCCACAAAAACTTACGGTCCATATCGCGCCGCAATCCCCCGATGGATTGGTTATGTTCAAGCCGAAGGTCTTTTATCGAATGATTTAAATCACCGCGCAAATCAATGATCGAGCGATCAAGGCGATCAATAGATTTCGCAGTTTGGTTCATTAAAACTTCTAGGGTTGTGACACGTTTTTCCATACAGCGATGGTACGGAAGTCTTACACCAAGCGCAATGCAATGCGGATGGTTTTGCGCGCTGTATCGCTCACTATTTTGTAAGCAAACTTTACAACGCGCCGGTCTTCAATCAGCCAACATTAAAACGGGATGTCATCATCCATGTCAGCCAGATTGGCGCCACCGGCTGCTGGGGCCGCCGGACGCTGTGCCTGGGGTGCGCGCGCTGCCGGACGGGGTGCACCCTCGGCGCCACCACCCATCGAACCGCCGTCAGCGCCATCACGACCACCCAACATTTGCATTTGGTCTGCGATGACTTCCGTCGTGTACTGATCGACGCCTTCTTTGTTTTGCCACTTGCGTGTCTTGAGGCGACCCTCAACATACACGGGACGACCTTTACGCAGATATTCGCCAGCGATTTCTGCCAGACGGTTGTAGAACACCACGCGATGCCATTCGGTTTCTTCGCGGCGCTCGCCGGAAGTCTTATCCTTCCAGTTGCTGGTGGTCGCGATCGACACATTACAAATGGCTGCACCATCCGGGCTGTAACGGACCTCGGGGTCGCGTCCAAGATTACCAACCAAAATCACTTTATTGACCGAGGCCATGCCGATCTCCGTATATTAAAAAACTACACTATTCATCAATGCCCTGTCGGGCTCGTACCAGACGCCATCATGGGCGAACTGGCAAATCGCCGCCAGCCGCAAAACTACGCAATAGAGACAGTTTACGGCACGTTTTGAAAGGCGTGCCAATCCGCTGCCGAGAACCATTGCCGTAAGAAATCCAAAAAAGTTCGCACCCGCAGCGGCAAATTCTTGCGGCTAGGAAATACCGCATAAATATCCACCCCAAGGGGCTTGTATTCAGGCATGACGCTCACGAGTCGGCCAGCCTGGATATCCTGCATCACCATATAGGTGGGATGCATAGAGATCCCGTGGCCAAGCAAGGCCGCGTGGCGCAGGGGCTCACCAAAATTTGCGCGGATGGTGCCCCGCACACGCACATTGGCTTTGCCTTCGATTTCGTTAAAAAAGGTCCATATATTAGTGGGCGACTTGAGCGCATGAACCATACAGTCATGTTGCGCTAAGTCGGCAACGGACTGCGGCGTGCCACGCCGCGCCAAGTACGCCGGCGAGGCCACCAACACCTGGGGCACCACCGCCAAGCGCTGCGCGATATGCGAGGCGTCTTTCAGGCTGGAGGCGATTCGCACCGACATATCCAAACCCTCGGCCACCAAGTCGCTGCGTCCATCGTCGAGATACAACACCACCTGTATATCTGGGTGTGCAGAAGAAAACGCCGTAATGATGGGCACCAGATGAAAGGCGCCGAAAGATGGCGGGGCACCTAAGCGCAACATGCCCTTGGGTTCTTTTACGGACTGGCGCACCGCGGCTTCCACGCCTTCGGCCCGGTCGAGCAGCTCGCGTCCGTTTTCCAACAGAGACAACCCGGACTCGGTCAGACTCACGCTTTTAGTACTGCGAGTCAGCAGCTGCGCCCCCATGGTTTGCTCAAGCCAGGCGATATGTTTGGTGACATTGCCCTTGGCCATGCCCAGGCGCTGCGCCGCACCCGAGAAACTGAGCCCTTGGGCGACCTCTATAAACACCTCAATCGCACGCAGCTTGTCCATTCTTTGCCAGCCATTGTTTCTTAAATGAGAACAGTAATTTCACGATTGAATTCTAGCGAAAACCTCAGCAACCCGCTAGACTGCGTCATCTTTAGGTCAAAGTTAAGGGCGTCAACCATGCAAGTTACACCAAGCGGACAGGGGCTAGGCGCTCGGGTTGAGCAGTTTGACCTGTCAAAGCCTCTGTCACCCACGGATTACAAGTCGATCGAAGGCTTGCTGGGCAAATTCGGCGTACTTTGTTTCCCAAAGCAGAACCTAACTGCGTTACAGCTCAAAAACTTCAGTAGCACCTTTGGGACACTGGAAGTGAACGTTGCGAACATGTATCAAGAGCCGGGCATCCCGGAGGTCATGATCCTGTCCAACAAAAAAACTGAGGATGGCAAACCAATTGGGCTTGGCGATGCTGGCCAAGATTGGCACACCGACATGTCGTATAGCAAGATGATTGCGTTCACGAATGTGCTCTACGGGCTTGAAATCCCTCACCGCGACGGCGTGCCACTGGGCGGCACAGAGTTTTCAAATATGCGCGCTGCCTACTTGGCCTTGCCGGAAGAAATGAAGAGCAAA
>CAIUZV010000236.1 GCA_903903735.1 uncultured beta proteobacterium
ATCACCGCGGTGTGTCGCATACGAGTTGAAGTCTTCTTCGGGTAGTCCCATCTTGTGTAGGTATTCGCCGGCGGCGCTATCCATCATGATGGCGTTCGAAGGTGATAGGTGATCCGTGGTGATGTTGTCACCTAGCAAGGCTAAGGGACGCATGCCTTTGAGTGCTCGTTCACCGGCAAGCGCACCTTCCCAGTAGGGAGGGCGACGGATGTAGGTGCTCTGTGGTCGCCAATCGTACAGCGGGCTCAACTTCTCTGCGCTGTCAACGCTCACCGCGAACATCGGCTCGTACACTTTGCGAAACTGTGCGGGCTTGACGCTTGACGCGACGATCGCGTCGATCTCTTCATCTGATGGCCAGATGTCTTTAAGCGTCACGGGCTTGCCCTGCTGGTCTATCCCTAGAATGTCTTTTTCAATATCGAAGCGGATCGTGCCTGCGATCGCGTAAGCGACGACAAGCGGGGGAGATGCGAGAAATGCTTGCTTGGCGTAGGGGTGAATGCGACCGTCAAAGTTACGGTTGCCAGATAACACCGCTGTGGCGTACAAGTCGCGATCAATGATTTCTTGTTGAATCACCGGGTCGAGGGCACCGCTCATGCCATTACAGGTTGTGCAAGCGAAGGCAACGATGCCAAAGCCGAGTTTCTCGAGCTCTGAAAGTAGCTTGGCCTCTTGCAAATAGAGTTCAACCGTTTTAGATCCTGGTGCCAACGAACTTTTGACCCATGGCTTGCGCGTCAGTCCGCGCGCATTTGCATTGCGTGCGAGTAGACCAGCGGCGATCACGTTACGAGGGTTGCTGGTGTTGGTGCAACTGGTGATGGCTGCGATGATGATTGCGCCATCGGGCATCAAGCCAGGCTCGTTCTCGACCTTGCCAGAGATACCTAAGGCTTTGAGTTCGGTTGTGGGCACGCGTCTATGGGGGTTAGAGGGGCCGGCGATATTACGCACAACGCTCGAGAGGTCAAAGCGCAGCGTGCGCTCGTATTCGGCGCTCTTGAGACTATCTGCCCAGAGTCCCGCTTGCTTAGCGTATGTTTCCACCAATTTGACCTGCGCTTCCTCGCGTCCGGTCAAGGTAAGGTAGTCGATCGTTTGCTGATCGATATAAAACATGGCTGCGGTCGCACCGTACTCCGGCGTCATGTTTGAAATCGTTGCGCGATCGCCGAGTGTTAAGTGCGAAGCACCTTCACCAAAAAATTCGAGGTAAGACGAAACAACTTTCTGGTTACGTAAAAATTCTGTCAAAGCTAAGACAAGGTCGGTGGCGGTGATGCCGGGCTGCAGTTTGCCGGTCAGCTCTACCCCAATGATGTCGGGCAGGCGCATCCAGGAAGCGCGGCCGAGCATGACGCTTTCGGCTTCTAGGCCGCCGACACCGATTGCGATGACGCCCAAGGCGTCCACGTGGGGTGTGTGACTGTCTGTGCCGACCAATGTGTCTGGGAACGCCACACCATCTTGTGCATGCACAACAGGAGACATACGCTCCAGATTGATCTGGTGCATGATGCCATTGCCCGGAGGAATCACATCTACGTTCTTGAAGGTTTTCTTGGTCCAGTTGATGAAATGAAAACGGTCTTCGTTACGTCGATCTTCAATCGCACGATTTTTTTCAAACGCATCGGGATCAAAGCCACCACACTCTACTGCGAGTGAGTGGTCCACAATCAGTTGTGTGGGTACGACTGGATTCACCAGGGCGGGATCGCCGCCTTGCGCTGCAATCGCATCCCGCAAGCCTGCCAGATCAACCAATGCGGTTTGACCCAAAATGTCGTGACAAACAACGCGAGCAGGAAACCAGGGAAAGTCCAGGTCTTGCTTGCGTTCGATCAGTTGCGTGAGCGATGCGGTCAGCGTAGCGGGGTCGCATCGACGTACAAGATTTTCGGCCAATACACGGGAGGTGTACGGGAGTTTGTCATAAGCACCTGACTTGATTGCATCCACAGCAGCGCGTGTGTCGAAGTAATCAAGCTTGGTGCCCGGCAGAGGCTTACGGTTTGCAGAGTTCATATCAGCGACGTTTGGCGAGTGGTACAAATTTTTGATCATCGGGTCCGACATAGTTTGCAGCCGGGCGAATGATCTTGTTGTCGATACGCTGTTCGATAATATGTGCGGACCAACCCGCAGTGCGCGCAATCACAAACAACGGCGTGAACATCGCAGTCGGGACGCCCATCATGTGATACGACACGGCAGAGAACCAGTCTAGGTTCGCAAACATTTTCTTGGCATCCCACATCACAGCTTCTAGGCGATCCGCGATGTCGTACATTTTGGTGGTGCCGGCTTTCTTGGATAAGCGGAGCGCCACGTCTTTAATGACCTTGTTGCGCGGATCCGAGATCGTATACACCGGATGGCCAAAGCCAATCACCACTTCTTTGTTTTCGACGCGTGCGCGGATGTCTGCTTCCGCTTCGTTGGGTGTCTCGTAGCGTTTTTGAACTTCGAACGCCACTTCGTTTGCGCCGCCGTGCTTAGGTCCGCGCAGCGCGCCGATGCCGCCAGATATCGCCGAGTACATATCGGAACCGGTTCCTGCGATCACGCGGCAGGCGAAGGTTGATGCGTTGAACTCATGTTCTGCGTAAAGAATCAACGATGTGTGCATGGCACGAACCCAATCTTCATTTGGCTTCTTGCCATGAAGAAGGTGCAAGAAATGCGCACCGATGGAATCGTCGTCTGTCTGGACATCGATCACGCGGCCGTTATGGCTGTAGTGATACCAGTAGAGCAGGGCCGAGCCCAGGTTTGCCATCAGGCGATCCGCAATATCGCGTGCATCGGGATTGTTGTGGTCGTCTTTCTCGGGCAGGATGCAGCCAAGGGTGGATGCCGCAGTGCGCATCACATCCATCGGATGACTTGCGGCAGGCAGAGACTCAAGTACCGTTTGCAGCTGTGCAGGCAAGCCGCGCAGTGAACGCAGCTTGGCCTTATAGGCAGCCAGTTCTGCTTTGTTAGGAAGCTTGCCGTGAATCAGCAGGTGTGCGATTTCTTCGAATTCGCTGGTGTCTGCGAAATCGAGAATGTCGTAACCACGATAGTGCAGGTCGTTACCGCTGCGACCCACAGTGCACAGTGCGGTGTTGCCGGCAGTCACGCCTGACAACGCGACCGACTTTTTGGGCTTGAATACTGGAGCAACTGCGGGCGCTTCGGTCGTTTTTGCCGCAGGTTTTACGACGACTTTCTTTTTGCTGGCCATGATGGATTCCTTACAAAATTATTTAGCTTTGCCTTGGGCGAACAGGGTGTCGATGCTGCTTTCAAACGCGTGGTAATTGATGCGATCGTAAAGCTCGTCACGCGTTTGCATGATGTCGATCACATTGCGCTGGTGTCCGTCGCGACGAACCGCTTGGTAGACCGTCTCAGCTGCTTTGTTCATGGCGCGGAAAGCCGACAGGGGATAAAGAACCATGTTCACGCCAACTGATTTCAGCTCTTCAACTGAAAATAGAGGGGTCTTGCCAAATTCAGTGATGTTTGCCAACAACGGGGCACCTGTCGCTTTCTTGAATTTTGCGAATGTTTCCAAATCGTAGGCGGCTTCTGCAAAGACGGCGTCAGCACCTGCTTCCATGCAAGCCAAACCACGTTCGATGCCGGCTTCTACGCCGTGAGAGGCAATCGCGTCAGTACGAGCGATGATGTAGAAACTATCGTCGGTGCGTGCGTCAACGGCAGCTTTGACACGGTCGCGCATCTCTTCGGTCGACACAACTTCTTTACCTGGACGATGGCCGCAACGCTTTGCGCCCACCTGGTCTTCGATGTGGCATCCTGCCGCGCCAAATTTTGTCAGGCCTTTGACTGTGCGGGCGATGTTGAAGGCTGAGGGGCCGAAGCCTGTATCGATGTCAACGATTAACGGAGTGTCGCACACGTCGGTGATACGACGCACATCAGTCAGTACGTCGTCTAAGGAAATGATGCCAAGGTCAGGCATCCCCAGTGATCCGGCGGCTACTCCGCCACCCGATAGGTAAATGGCCTTGAAGCCCGCTCTTTTCGCCAGTAAGGCGTGGTTGGCGTTAATGGCACCAATGATTTGTAGTGGTTGCTCGGCCGCGAGGGCTTCACGAAAACGCTGACCTGCTGTGAGTGATTTTGACATGTTTGTCTCCGGATCAAATCTTAAAAAAATGGGCCCACACAGGGGCCCATTTGTCAGACGCTTACTTCAATAGGTGCGCGACGGCATCACGCTCTTCGATCAACTCTTTGAGTGTGAGGTCCATACGTTCACGCGAGAACGCATCAACGGCGAGATCTTTCACGCGATGGTATTCACCGCCTTCGCACGTCACGGGAACGCCATACATGACACCTTCTGGAATGCCGTAGGTGCCATCTGAAGCGACGCCCATCGTGACCCATTTGCCATTCGTGCCCAAGACCCAATCACGGACGTGATCGATGGCAGCATTGGCCGCTGAGGCGGCGGAGGACAGACCACGTGCTTCGATGATCGCTGCGCCACGCTTACCAACGGTGGGCAGGAATACATCGCGATTCCAGGCGGCGTCGTTAATCAGCTTCTCGACGCTTTGGCCGCCGATGGTCGCAAAGCGGTAGTCAGCATACATCGTGGGCGAGTGGTTGCCCCAGACAGCAAGTTTCTGAATGTCTGCGACGGGCTTGCCCATTTTTGTCGCGAGCTGTGAGAGCGCGCGGTTGTGATCGAGGCGCAACATCGCGGTGAAGTTCTTTGCAGGCAGATCGGGTGCCGATTTCATCGCGATGTAGGCGTTGGTATTGGCGGGGTTGCCCACGACCAGCACTTTGACGTTGCGCTTGGCTGACTGATTAAGTGCTTTGCCTTGAGCCGTAAAGATCGCGGCGTTGACGGCCAGCAAGTCGGCGCGCTCCATGCCGGGGCCGCGTGGGCGCGAACCCACCAACAAGGCCACTTCGACATCTTTGAAGGCTTCGACAGGATCGCTGTGCGCGGTCATGGAGTGCAGTAAGGGGAATGCGCAGTCGTCGAGCTCCATCATCACGCCTTTGAGCGCCTTTTGGGCTTTTTCGTCGGGAATCTCGAGCAACTGCAAAATTACCGGCTGGTCTTTGCCGAGCATTTCACCCGAAGCGATACGGAATAAGAGGGCGTAACCGATCTGGCCTGCGGCACCAGTGACCGCAACACGCACGGCGGGTTTAGACATAGCTATCTCCGATAAAACTGAGAGGATTGTGGGAATGGGTAAACAGCGAGTTTAGCTTTTTTGCTGCCGCGCGACCGTAGGGGGCGAGGCAGCGGAAATCCGAGCGGAATGCTAGTGCAAATTGTGCAAAGCGTCAATCATCTTATATCTTATATAAGACACAAGAGTGGTGGACTTGTGGGCTCGGCTATGCCACAATACCGATATGAGTTTTTCTGTCTCCCGTCATGTCTGAGGCCTCACGCGGCCGAAATATCCCCTTGGGACCGGTCCCAAGCGCGGCGGCCTTTAGCCCCTTGTATCAGCAGATCAAAGCGCTGCTGGTGCAGGCGCTCGACGCAGGCGAATGGAAGCCTGGCGAATCCATTCCCAGTGAGATCGAACTCGCCTCTCGGTTTCAAGTCAGCCAAGGGACGGTTCGTAAAGCGGTCGATGAGCTCGCAGCAGAACATCTCTTAACGCGCAGGCAGGGCAAGGGCACGTTTGTATCGACCCACCAAGAGCCTCGCGTGCGTTTCAGGTTTCTGCGCCTCGCACTCAACGAGGGTGAGCCTCAGCCAGCTGAAAGTAAGGTTCTTGACTGCAGGCGGATCCGGGCCAATGCTGAAATGGCGCGCGCGCTCGAGCTCAAATCAGGAGACCCTGTCGTTGCGATCCGCAGACTATTGTCCTTTGCTGGTACGCCCACGGTGGTGGACGATATTTATTTGCCAGGTGCTTTGTTCAAAGGGCTGAGCGTGGATTTGCTCAATGGGTATTCTGGCCCCCTGTATGGGATGTTCGAGTCCGAGTTCGGAATAAGCATGGTGCGTGCCGAAGAGAAGCTGCGCGCCGAACTGGCCGAAATTGAAATCGCGAGATGCCTCGGGGTAGAGGCGGGAATACCCTTACTTTGTGTAGAGCGGATTTCTTATACCTACGCAAATCGTCCAGTAGAATTACGCATCGGGCACTATGTGACCAACCAGTATTATTACCGTAACAGCTTGAATTAAAAGAGTTTTGTAGTTGATTTATCAGTAAATCTCGCATTTAGCGAAAAGCAGAATGTTTATCCCTAGTCAATTGTTCTCTCGTCGAGGTCGTTATGTCTGACTCAGCTTCCAAGCCGCGTCCTCAGTTCCGCAATATCGGGATCACCGATTTGATGGCGTACCGCTTGCCCATGGCTGGCAAAGTGTCAATTTTGCACCGCATCAGTGGTGCGCTCCTGTTCCTGTGCTTGCCGGGCCTGATCGCCCTGTTCGCCATGAGCTTCTCTTCCGAAGCAGGATTCAAGGCAATGTCCACCGTGGTTGGCTTTCCGTTGGTCAAGCTCATTTTGCTGGCGTTGATCTGGGGTTACCTGCATCACTTCTGTGCGGGCATCCGCTACCTGGTTCTTGATCTGCATATTGGGGTGGATAAAGAGTCCGCCGCCAAAAGCGCCAGTCTGGTGTTGGGCGTCAGTCTTGCACTGACCGTTGTCTTTGCACTCAAACTATTCGGAGTCTGGTAATGGTTCCCGTTGAAAAAATTGGTCCTAAGCGCCTAGTGGTCGGCGCGCATTACGGAACAAGCGAGTTCATTATCCAGCGCGTCACAGCCATTATTCTGGCTGTCTACACCTTGGTGCTGCTCGTGGGCGTCTTGACGATGACCGGGTTCACGTACGCTGGCTGGAAAAATCTATTTACGTTCGCCTGTTTCTCCATTCCGATGGGGCAGATCTTGGCGACGCTGGCGATGATTTCACTCGCGTGGCATGCCTGGATTGGTGTGCGTGACATCTGGATGGACTACGTTAAGCCCGTAGGCCTTCGTATCTTTTTGCTTGTTCTGACCATTTTGTGGTTGGTCGGGTCGGTCGTGTACTTCGTACACATCCTCTGGAGAAATTAAGCCGTGGCTGCTGTCAAATCTTCTTTACCGCGCCGTCAGTTTGATGTGGTGGTCGTGGGTGCCGGCGGTGCCGGTATGCG
>CAIUZV010000237.1 GCA_903903735.1 uncultured beta proteobacterium
AAAAAAATGGCGGCGTTGTGTGATGTGTATGTGAACGATGCCTTTGGCACCGCGCACCGAGCTGAGGCGACGACGCATGGGATTGCACAGTTCGCGGCAACCGCCTGCGCCGGCCCTCTGCTGCAGGCCGAGCTCGAGGCTTTAGGACGTGCGTTGTTAGCGCCCAAGCGACCGCTGGTCGCGATTGTGGGGGGCTCAAAGGTGTCAACCAAACTTTCGATCTTACAGTCGCTTGCGGACAAGGTTGATCAGTTGATCGTCGGCGGCGGCATTGCCAACACTTTTATGTTGGCTGCTGGTTTGCCGATTGGTAAGTCGTTGGCCGAGCCGGACCAAATCGATAAAGCGCGCGCCGTCATGAAAAAAATGCAAGCTCGTGGCGCGGCTGTGCCAATCCCCTCGGATGTTGTCTGTGCGACTGAGTTTTCAGCGCAGGCGAAAGCCACAGTTAAGGCGGCAAAAGACGTGGGTGCGGAGGATTTGATTCTGGATATTGGTCCGCAGACTTCTGCTCAGCTGGCTGATATTTTGAAAAACGCTGGCACGATCGTTTGGAATGGTCCGGTTGGTGTGTTCGAGTTTGAACAGTTCGCACAGGGAACAGAGTCCTTGTCCCATGCGATTGCAAGTTCAGCCGGTTTCTCTATCGCTGGCGGCGGTGACACGCTTGCTGCGATCGCGAAATTTGGTATCACCGATAAAGTTGGCTATATCTCGACCGGGGGCGGAGCTTTCCTCGAGTTCCTGGAAGGCAAAACCCTGCCCGCAGTTGATATTTTGCAAATGCGGGCGTTAGATTAGAGTTTTGCGCGCCGAGCGTCAGCCCACAGCAGGCCTTAATCAACAATAAATAGCGTCGCACCAGTCTCTGTTGAGGACTGGTGTGGCTCGGCCGCGTCGGCGACTTGATAGCTCATACCTTGCTTTAAATCGAACGTTCTTCCATCTTTTAAGACGGTATGGAGCGAGCCGCTCAGACAGAGCAGGATATGCCCTTTTTCGCACCAGTGATCCGCCAGGTAGCCCGGCGTGTATTCGACCATCCGGACCCGGATGGCGCCGAACTGCCGCGTGCGCCAAAACGCTTTACCTGTGGTGCCGGCGTGCTCGGTGGTCGGCACGTCTGACCAGTCGGTGGTGCCAAACGGGATGTTGTCTATTTTCATAAAAGCTTGAATTTTCCAAGGTTTGCCCCCATTGTGAAGGGGTATCCACTTTTTTGGCGTGCCTAAGCACAGCCACACACATGGAATTTAAAGACTACTACAAGATATTGGAAGTGCCACGAGATGCTTCGCAGGATGATATCCGCAAAGCGTATCGCAAGCTTGCGCGCAAATATCACCCCGATGTCAGCAAAGAGGCTGATGCAGAGGCGCGCATGCGCGACATTAACGAGGCTAATGATGTGTTGCGCGAGGCTGAGAAGCGTGCCGCGTACGATCAGCTGGCGGCGAATGTCTCGGGAGCTAATGGGGCCGCACCAGGACCTGGCTGGGAGCGCGGTTTCGAGTTCACAGGCGCGGATGGTCAAGGCCCGAGCGAGGCCGATTTTCAGGACTTCTTGAACGGTTTGTTTAAGCAGGCCGCTCATCAACGACAGGCTCAGCACCGTCAGGCAGCCCCGGGTCAGTCCTACGCTGTCCGCGGTGAGGATCATCACGCAGAGATCGAAGTGTCGCTTGAGGATAGCTTTGCTGGCGCTACGCGAGATCTAGGGTTGCGTTCGGTACAGCTCGACGCACAAGGTCGCCCTCAGGTTGTGAATCGCACCCTGAGCGTGAAGATCCCCGTTGGGATTCGCGCTGGACAGATGATTCGCCTGGCTGGGCAGGGCATGCCGGGTGAAGGGGGTGCCGCTGCAGGGGACTTGTTCCTGACAGTGCGTTTTGCGCCGCACCCACGCTATCAGGTGGATGGTAAAGATCTGACGATGAAACTGCCAGTGACACCCTGGGAGGCAGCACTGGGCGGAAAAGTGCATGCACCCACAATGGAAGGCGTGGTTGAAGTCGGTATCGCTGCAGGCAGTCATTCAGGCAGCAAGATGCGTCTGCGTGGCAAGGGCTTGCCAGGCGACCCGGCGGGTGACCTGTATTTGGTGTTGGAGGTTGTGTGGCCCCCTGCAGAGTCAGAGGCCGCGAAGCGCGCCTATCAACAGTTGGCCGAGGCGGCTGCGTTTAATCCCCGTCTCCACCTTGGAGTGCAAGCATGAAATCAATGATGGTGTATTCGGCGGTGAGCGTGGATGACCACGCACCTGTAAGCGTGCATGAGCTCGCCAAACTTTGCGATCAACAGCTTGAGTGGGTTGTGACGCTCGTGCAAGAAAGAGTGCTGGATCTTGAGTTGCAAGGTGAGCCAGATCAATGGGTGTTTGCGAGCCATTATGTTGGCCGGGCACGCCAGGTTTCGCGCTTGCAGCGTGACTTTGACGTCAACCTGGAGGCTGCCGCGTTGATGACGGATCTGATGGAAGAGATCCGAGCCTTGCGGGCACAACTCGGGCGATAATCTCGATAGTTCCCTAAACAAGGGGTTTCGATCGGGCTCAAACGAGCCTTTAACTAGTGAGTAACGTTATGACGACTGCCGCCCGCCATCCCGACACCATTCGAATTGGTTTAGTGTCTGTTTCAGATCGCGCCTCGAAAGGTGTGTATGCGGATCAGGGTATTCCGGCGCTAACGGACTGGTTAGCCCGTGCGGTTAAAACCCCCATCGAGATTGTCTCGCGACTGATTCAGGATGACGTTCCAACGATCTCTGCGGCATTAGTTGAGCTCGTGGATGTGGAACGCTGCGATTTGGTGTTGACCACTGGTGGCACCGGTCCAGCACGACGCGACGTCACACCCGAGGCGACGCTTGCGATTGCCACGCGCGAAATGCCTGGGTTTGGTGAGCAGATGCGTCAGATCAGTTTGCAGTTTGTGCCAACTGCGATTTTGTCCCGACAAGTCGCGGTCTTGCGCGAAATCCCTGAACATGCCGCGTTGATTATCAATTTGCCTGGTCAGCCCAAAGCAATCAGCGAGACGCTGGAAGGCTTAAAGCG
>CAIUZV010000238.1 GCA_903903735.1 uncultured beta proteobacterium
ACGCATGCGTAAAGTAGGCGAATACCTGCGCTTTGAAAGCACGATCCCAAAACGTCTGAATGAATTTGCGATTCTGATCACGGCACGCACATGGACCGCACAGTACGAGTGGTATGCGCATCTACGACTCGCCCTCAAAGAGGGACTTCCCGCATCGATTGGTGAGGAGCTCGCTTTGGGAAAGCGCCCGTCAAACATGCAGGCCGATGAAGAAGCCGTCTACAACTTTTGTAATGAGTTGCACACCAAACACAGTGTGAGCGACGCCCATTACAAGGCGGTTCTTGATCTCTTTGGCGAACAAGGTGTGGTTGATTTGATGGTCGTGAGCGGCTACTACGTCATGGTCGCCATGGCGCTGAACGTCAATCGCTCACCGTTACCAGAAGGAGCCGTACCGATCCCCGAGCTGAACAAGTGAGCGACTGTGGTCGATTGAAGGCGATCGCCTTCAATCCTAGTTGCGTTCGAGGTTCACAGAATCAGCCGTGACTTTCCAAATCTCAAGCTGATCTTTATTGAACCTTGCCATCTCGGCCGGGGTGGAGCTTTGAACCTCAAAAGCAATCTTGCCAAGTGCATCGCGAACATCCTTACGCGCCGCAACGTTCTTCATGGCCATTGCGATACGGTCGACTACCTCCTTGGGTGTGCCTGCAGGTCCAAACAGCCCGGCCCACGGCACAATGGTCATCCCCTGAATTCCAACCTCCTCTGCAGTAGGTGTATTAGGGACCAAGGGGCTTCGATTAGGTAGCGAAGTCATCAGGACTCTTAAGCGTCCCTCCTCCACCTGCTGCAAAGCAGAGCCCGGAGTTCCCAGCAACACCTGAATTCGACCTGCGATCAAATCAGTCGTAGCGGCTGCGTCCCCTTTGTACGGAACATGAACCATAGCGAGCTTGGCTTGTTGCGCAAACTGAGCAGTCGTCAAAATACTGGTGCCGTTACCACTGCCGTAATTCACTTTGCCAGGATTTGCCCGGACATACGCCAAAAACTCTGCCATATTTTTAGCAGGCAAATCGGCGTTGATGAACAGAAAGAAACCAAATTTTCCGACCATAGAAATCGGTGTAAATGCAGTCAACGGATCATAAGGAGGCACCTTGCGCATCGTCGGCGCCGCATTCAGGCCTGTTGTCGTTGCGAACAGTAAGGTGTAGCCATCTGCCGGCGAATTAATGGTCGCCAATCCAGCAATGGCCCCGTCAGCACCGCCACGGTTATCGATGATGACGGGCTGTCCTAAGTCCTCAGAAAGCGCTTTCATCACGATACGGGCTGTCAGATCTGCAGCACCTGCTGGCGGAAAGGGGACGATCATTTTGATGGGGCGGTTGGGATAGCTCTGGGCAAGACTCGCCCCAGTCAGTCCACAGAAGACCAGCGCCGAAAGCAACACTTGAAGACCTTTCTTCATTTATTTACTACTCCTTTAGGAGGAAAAACTAAGAGACATTTTGATCAAACACCATTAGACGAAGAAATAGTCTGACCAAGACTTTTCGTCTACAAGGGTTATCCATGGCTTAGTGTTTCCTAATATGGGTTA
Source organism: uncultured beta proteobacterium (assembly GCA_903903735.1). Taxonomy (GTDB): domain Bacteria; phylum Pseudomonadota; class Gammaproteobacteria; order Burkholderiales; family Burkholderiaceae_B; genus Zwartia. The sequence continues at coordinate 1,556 of CAIUZV010000238.1, forward strand.
GGTAGGCCGCGCTTGAGGCATTTTTATGAATCGAGTGGTTAAATGCTTAGCTAGAATCATTAAAAAACCTCATCAAAAAAGCGAAAAAGGAGTTAGATCATGAAAGTTGGTCTTATTGGAGCAGGCAATATTGGGCAGCATTTCGCCACGCGCATCCTCGCGTCCGAACATCAACTCGTGATCTTTGATCTAAACAAAGACGTGATGAAGC
>CAIUZV010000239.1 GCA_903903735.1 uncultured beta proteobacterium
CCAACCTCAAGGTCGAACAAGCGTTTGAGTTGTCCGACGCGTCTGCCGAGCGCTCTGCTGCGGGTTGCACCATCAAGCTCAACCAAGAACCCATCATTGAATACCTCAAGTCGAACGTGGTGTTGATGAAAAACATGATCGCCGACGGCTACGCCGACGCCCGCACGCTGGCGCGTCGCATCGAGAAAGTGGAGGCATGGTTGGCCAAGCCCGAGCTGCTCGAAGCCGACAAAGATGCCGAATACGCGCATGTGATTGAGATCGACATGAACGAGATCAAAGAGCCCATCCTGTGCTGCCCGAACGATCCCGATGACGCGAAGTTCTTGTCCGAGGTGGCCGGTACCAAGATTGACGAAGCGTTCATTGGTTCGTGCATGACCAACATCGGCCACTTCCGCGCAGCAGCCAAGCTGTTGGGCGGCCAGCGTGATATTCCCGTCAAGCTGTGGGTGGCACCGCCCACCAAAATGGACGAGAGCGAACTCATCAAAGAAGGCCATTACGCCGCGTTTGGCACGGCGGGTGCGCGCACCGAAATGCCCGGTTGCTCGCTGTGCATGGGCAACCAAGCCCAGGTGCGCGAAGGCGCGACCGTGGTGTCCACCAGCACCCGCAACTTCCCCAACCGCTTGGGCAAAAACACCAACGTGTTTTTGGCCAGTGCCGAGTTGGCAGCCATTGCCTCCAAGCTGGGCCATATCCCGACCGTGGCCGAGTACCACGAAGCCATGGGCATCGTGAACAAAGACGGCGCGGCTATTTACAAGTACTTGAACTTCAACCAGATAGACGAGTATGTGGAGAATGCGAAGGGCGTGACTGCCTGAGTATTGGATCGCTTCAGTTAAAGCAACGGCCCCGGGAGCGATTCCGGGGCCGTTTTGCTTCGGGCAGGGTCAGTGGTTCTACAGCTCGCATTACGACTCGTCAATGTTCACTATCTGCAGCACTTATGCAAGCCGGTTCGCTACCGTCACGGCTTGTTAGTAGACTTTCAAAGACAGATCATTGACTCCAAATCTTTGAGCCGCAGCCCCGCTTGACAAACGCCATTGATTCTGTACAGTCTGTACTGATTGAAACGAAGAGGCACACCATGTCAAAAAGCAAGGTTTATGGTTTGGAGCAGGCCAGGGCGCAACTGCCCTTGATCGCTTCTGAAGCCGAGGCGGGTTACAGCAGCGAAATCACCCGCCACGGCAAGCCCGTGGCCATGGTGGTGCCGGTCAAGCATTGGCAGGCTCAGCAGGGCCGTGCAGTGAAAGTTGACGGCATATTGGCTTTGCGGGGCACCGGTGCAGGTTTGTGGCCTAAAGGCGCATCGAAAGAGATAGCTGTTTTGCGCAACGAATGGCAGGACTGACGCATGACCGACATTGTGCCTGTCTACAACGCAGGCTGGGGCAGTTTGACTGATGGCGCTACGCTGCTGGTAGACACTGCGCCGTGGATCTATGTGCTAGAAGACCACCCGGTTTTTGCGCCGCGCTTTACCGGTTTGTTTGAAGCCGCAGAGCTTGGCCGTCTACAACTGGCCTTGACCACCGTCACTTTGGCTGAGGTGTTGACCGGCCCATGCAAGGCAAAGCAAACCGCATTGGCCAAGCGTTATGAAAAAGCGCTGGGCCGTTACCACGTGGTGCCGTTAACTGCGCAGGTCGCTGTCATGGCAGCACAGTTACGGGTGCAATACCGTTTGAAGTTACCGGATGCAGTGCAATTGGCATCGGCCTTGGACATAGGTGCCACAGCTTTGGTCACCCACGACAGAGATTTTTCTAGAGTGTTGGATTTTCCTGTTTTAACAGGTGTAACAGCCTAAAGGCGTAGCTGTATTCAGGATTTTCGGTAAGGCTGCACCACTTGGTTTTTGCGCAAGCTGGGGTAGTGCTTCACATTCAAGGTGTAGAGGCAGGCGTTGCGGTTCACCGCTGTGGCAGCAATCAGCGCATCGTTCAAACCCACGCCATGGGCTTTGCCGTGCTCACGGCGAATCAAGCCTCCGGCCTGCGCGATGTCCCGATTGAGGTCAATGATTTCCAAGGTGTCCAGCAAATCCTTCAATGCTTGTATTTCCGCGCCATCTCGAACACCGGCATACAACTCTGCCACGCTGATGCTGCTGATGGCCACGTCGTTGGGTAACTTGGACACAAAGGCAACGGCCTGGGGTGTGCCGCGCAG
>CAIUZV010000240.1 GCA_903903735.1 uncultured beta proteobacterium
CCATTTATATTGGTCGGGGCGGTGGGATTCGAACTCACGACCCTCTGCTCCCAAAGCAGATGCGCTACCAGGCTGCGCTACGCCCCGAAGACCGACACTATAACAGATTCTAGCCCATCAACCGAAGCGGCCCGTGATGTAGTCCTCAGTTTCTTTACGCTGAGGCTTTACAAAGATCTTGTCCGTGGCACCGAATTCAACCAGTTCTCCGAGATACATAAAAGCCGTAAAGTCAGACACGCGCGCAGCCTGCTGCATGTTGTGCGTCACAATAGCCACCGTGTAATCCGTTTTCAGCTCATGCAACAGATCTTCAACTTTTGCAGTCGAGATCGGGTCAAGCGCGGAGGTGGGCTCATCTAGCAAGATCACTGAGGGTTTAACCGCCACCGAGCGTGCGATACACAGGCGTTGCTGCTGCCCACCCGACAAAGATAAACCGCTTTGACCGAGTTTGTCCTTGACCTCTCCCCATAACGCCGCCTTGGTAAGCGCCCATTCCACACGCTCATCCATATCGGCCTTATTCAAGCTTTGATATAGACGCACACCAAACGCGATGTTGTCGTAGATCGACATCGGGAAAGGGGTTGGCTTTTGAAACACCATCCCAATGCGTGCGCGCAGCATATTCAAATCCTGCTTGGCATCGAGGATATTCTGGCCATAAAAGTTGATCTGACCTTCTGCACGCTGCCCAGGATACAAACTGTACATACGATTAATCGCACGCAACAGCGTTGATTTGCCACAACCCGAGGGTCCGATAAAGGCAGTCACCTTCCGCTCGGCAATATCCAGATGGATATTTTTAAGACCTTGAAATTTTCCATAGTAAAAATTCAGATCCCGAACTTCAATCGCGTTGGCGAGGGGTTTGGAGTTAGCTTGATTGTTCATATACACATTCCAGAGGGATCGGTGAATTAATGCCCAGCTTTCTTATCACGCAGTAAAACGCGCGCAAGAATATTGAGCAACAAGACCGCGAGCGTGATGAGTAATGCGCCCGCCCAAGCCAAGTTCACCCAGTTCTCGTAGGGGCTCATCGCAAACTGAAAGATCACAACAGGCAAATTCGCCAGAGGTGCATTCATGTTGGTTGAGAAAAACTGATTATTCAAAGCGGTAAACAACAATGGCGCTGTTTCTCCGCTAATACGCGCTAGTGCCAGCAACAACCCAGTCAAAATCCCGGCACGCGCAGCCCGCAACGTGACGTAGCTCGTTACTTTCCAGCGCGGTGCGCCAAGCGCATAGGCCGCTTCACGCAAGCTTCCCGGGACCAGACGCAGCATATTCTCGGTCGTTCGAATCACCACAGGGATCGCGATCAAGCTCAGGGCGAAGGATCCGGCCCAACCGGAAAAATGCTTTACTTGCGCGACCAGAATCGCATACACAAACAGTCCGAGAATAATCGATGGGGCTGACAACATGATGTCGGTAACGAAACGCGTTACCGATGCCACGATGCTACGATCGCCAAACTCAGCTAAATACACTCCTGCCAAAATACCAATGGGTGTCGCCACAAGAGCAGTCACTCCGATCATCATTAAGCTGCCGACAATGGCATTAGCCAAACCGCCTCCTTCTGAACCGGGTGCTGGGGTGGACTCAGTGAAAACCGCCCAACTCAAGCCAGCGAAACCATTCTTAAACAAAATGATCAAAATCCAGATCAGTGCCACAAGACCTAAGACCATTGAAATCATGGACAGGGACAGGCCAAGGTAGTTTGTGAATTTGCGCCGGCGATACAAATTACTATCGAGATTTGCGGCTTGAGACACGTTCGTTTGGTTTGAAGTAGACATTTACGTGCGTGCTCCCTGAGCCTTTTCGGTGCGCAAAATCATAATTTTGGCGACAGACAACACGACAAAGGTGATAACAAAAAGCAGAAAGCCTAGGGCAAAAAGCGTGGAGAGATGAAAGTCGTCCGCTTCACCAAATTCGTTTGCGAGGGTTGAAGCGATTGAGGTACCTGGTGCAAAAAGAGACTCGCTCAAGCGTTGGGAGTTGCCGATCACAAAGGTAACGGCCATCG
>CAIUZV010000241.1 GCA_903903735.1 uncultured beta proteobacterium
ACCCCGAGAGGCGCTTATTTACTACATGGCTGGCGGAGGCGCAGGGATTCGAACCCTGGATGCAAGTTTTAGCTCACATACTCCCTTAGCAGGGGAGCCCCTTCAGCCGCTCGGGCACGCCTCCAAACCAAGGCGAGATTCTAGCATGGCTAGCCCCTGCCCTAGCAAACCGCAGATTAAGGCTTTTTCGCAGGCGCCGTCTCTAAACCAAAGGCCTTGTGCAGCGCCCTCACCGCCAGCTCCATGTACTTGTCACTAATCACGACCGAGGTCTTAATTTCGCTCGTGCTGATCATTTGGATATTGATGTTTTCTTGAGCAAGCGTCTTGAACATCAGACTTGCTACGCCGGCGTGCGAACGCATACCGATTCCCACGATCGAGACTTTTGCAACCTTGTCATCTGACAACACTTCGCGAGGATGCACGGACGGTGCGATCTTGTCTTTGATGACAGCCAAGGTCCGGGCAAATTCGTTGCGATGGACCGTGAAAGAAAAGTCCGTTGTGCCATCGACCGACTGATTCTGAACAATCATATCGACATCAATATTGGCATCGGCGACCTGACCCAAAATTGCAAAGGCAATGCCTGGCTTGTCCGGCACACCTAGCAAGGTCACTTTGGCTTCGTCGCGGCTAAAGGCAATGCCTGAAACAACGGCTGCTTCCATTTTTTCGTCTTCCTCAAAAGTAATCAGGGTGCCAGAACGCATTTCTTCGTCTAGCGGAATATCGGGATCGGTGAGCGATGACAGTACACGAGTGGGTACACGGTATTTACCGGCGAACTCAACAGAGCGGATCTGTAAAACTTTTGACCCGAGTGAAGCCATCTCAAGCATTTCTTCGAAAGAGATCACGCTCAGGCGACGTGCGTCAGGCTCGACACGTGGGTCGGTCGTGTAGACACCATCAACGTCCGTATAGATTAGACACTCATCGGCTTTTAACGCGGCTGCCACGGCCACGGCGGAGGTATCAGAACCACCACGACCAAGCGTTGTGATGTGTCCTGCATCGTCGACCCCTTGGAAGCCAGTGACCACGACGACACGCCCCGCATCGAGATCTGCGCGAATACGTTTGTCATCTATCGAGGTAATTCGCGCTTTGGTAAAGGCCGAGTCAGTGCGGATCGGAACCTGCCAACCTGCGTAGCTACGTGCTTGTAAGCCCGCCGCTTGCAAGGCAATCGCGAGAAGTCCGCTTGAAGCCTGTTCGCCGGTCGCGGCAATCATATCCAACTCGCGACCATCTGCGGTTTCAGAAAGCTCTTTAGCTAAGCCTAAGAGGCGATTGGTCTCGCCAGACATTGCTGACGGCACCACAACGACCTGGTGGCCCGCTGCGTGCCATTTAGCGACCCGACGCGCAACGTTTTTGATGCGTTCGACCGAACCCATCGACGTGCCGCCGTACTTGTGAACAATGAGTGCCATGATATTTTGAGCAAAAATGCCGTGAGGCAGGAGCAAAGTCCACTATTTTAGCCCGAAGACAAGGAAACCCGCCCCCGCAGGCACTGAACCCGATGCACGCCGTGCTGCCAGAGCAGC
>CAIUZV010000242.1 GCA_903903735.1 uncultured beta proteobacterium
CTCAATGTCGCCACGAAATATCGACTTTCCGCAAATCATGACTTGACCAGAAGAGTCTAGAAAAACATTGTCACGCACAATCAAGGCGCTGCCTTTGGGTACCTCAAGCCGACTGGCGAGTGCCGCATCAGCAATCATTGCGGATACCTTCACAATGATTGTCGGAATGCGATACCCCACGATATTGCTCACGAACGCGTGGGCAGAAAGTGATAACAACATTTCGCCCGTGACAGCCTGACCGAGCGCAACAGGAAAATAACGTATCTCCAAACACACGGTCCGATCGTTAATTGTGCGTAACCTTTCTAATTTAAAAATCTGCGCATTCTTTTCCAAAGACAAGCGCCTAGACACCTCTGAGGGCGCCTGCATCAACTCGTATTGCGGCGAGCGATACCTGACTTGCAGCCCTTCAAGTGCGACCTGATCCTCAAAAGGCAGACAGTGCCGGGAATCAATAGGAAAGGATCCCACCATCGCCGGCGCTACAAAACTGCCACGACCAGCGTGACGAGTCACCATCCCCTCAAAGACCAAACGCGCCAACGCCTGACGAACCGTGGCACGCGTAGTCTTAAAACGGCTCGCGAGATCTGTCTCGGACGGCAATCGAGACCCCGAGGGATAAGACCCCGTCGCGATACCGTCGCGCACGAAGTGCTCGATTCGCTCAAAAATAGGTTTGTCTTTAACGGCGCTCATGGAAAATCATAGGTTGACTATACAACTAACAACAATTACAGTTTAAACGACTATACAACTAAAAATAAACGTACTACCTTTGGCCACGATGCTATTTTGAGACAGGGAACAATTTTCTTATGAACGAAATTCGGATGCTCTCCACAAGTGGGATCCTTGGCTATGGATTCCCAGAGGCCTCACTTGAAGCCGGCATGGCGCTCAACCCACACATCATCGGCGTAGATGGTGGCTCAGTCGATCCAGGGCCGCATTACCTCGGTTCGGGCAAGCCCTTCTGCTCACCCATGGCGATCAAACGCGATCTGCGTCTCATGTTGAATGCGGCGGTCAAACACGGCTGCAAACTCATTATCGGAACCTGCGGCGGCGCAGGGGGTGAACCCCATCTCGAACTCGTGGTCAACTTCGCCCGAGAGATCGCCGCCGAAGACAAGTTGCACTTCAAGATGGCGGTGATTCATGCCGAGCTCAAACCAGCGTTCGTCAAAGAACAACTACAAAAAAATAAAATACACCCCTTAGGAAGGCACCCTGCCCTCGAAGCCGCCACCGTCGATCGTGCGGTCCGAATTGTGGGCATGATGGGACCCGAGCCCTTTGCAGAAGCCTTGAATGCCGGTGCACAAGTCATTCTTGCCGGCCGCTCAAGCGATCCATCGCCCTGGGCAGCCGCTGCAATCAATGAAGGGTTTCCTCCTGCGGCAGCTTGGTATGCCGGCAAGATGCTTGAATGTGGTGCCACCCCCGCCATCCCCAAAGGACATGACTGCTTGATGGTCACCCTCAGGAAGAATGGAGAAGTTGAGTGCGAAGCCATGAATCCCATTCGTCGCTGCACGCGCGTTTCAATCGCAAACCATAGTCTTCACGAAAACGCGAGCCCCATTTACCATGTAGAACCAGGCGGAATGCTCGACACCTCGGCGTGCACCTTTGAGGAAGTCACCGACCGCGCGGTCATCATCCGTGGCATGAAGTGGACGACCAACCCATACACAGTCAAGCTTGAAGCAGCGGAACTTGCCGGATATCGGGCCTTTACGATCTGCGGCACACACGATCCCTTACTCATTAAGACGGTCAAAACATTTCTGGCAAATATTCGGGAGCTCACCGCGACCAAGGCTTCGGATCTCGGCGTCAAGCCCGCGGACTATACGCTCGTGATACGCACGTATGGGTTGAGCGGTGTCATGGCGGAACGAGAACACGTGCAAGAACCCACTTCGCACGAACTCGGATTTCTCGTAGAAGTTGTCGCCAAAGATCAAACGACAGCCAATAGCGTATTGGCACTTGCGCGCACACAAATGCTTCATATGGATTTCCCTGGACGCATGTGCAAAGAAGGCAATATGGCGTTTCCGTTCTCACCATCCGATCAGGAAGGCGGACCGATGTATCAATTCTCCATGCATCATGTACTCGAGGTCAGTGATCCGTGTGAGCTCTTCCCAATCGATTACGAAAACGTGTAACGGAGACCCAACATGCCACTCATTAAAGATCTCGCCAAGGTTTGCAAAAGTAAGAATGCGGGTCCGTTCGAATTAACGATCGATGTCGTTTTTGACAATGCCGAAGCCTATAACCGGGTCAAACAGTCCGGTGTGCTTTGCCCTCAGCTTTTCGCCACGCTGTACAAAGTCGACGCAAAAGACGTGCTCTTTACCCCATACGATGCGGCCTTTGCGTTTAAGGCCACGCTACCTAGGCTTACCCCCTCAGGTGGCATCGGAGACACAGATGTATATGGCGCACAGCAGCACGCCCCCGTGTTGAACGTCAATATCCCCTGAGCCTTCTCATCATGCCCAAAAAGTCGATACCGATGCTTTGGTTTAGTGCGCTATCCATTGTTATTGGCCTAGCGATCTGGGAACTGTGGGCGATGCAATTTTCAGACTTTATCTTGCCGTCGCCGTTAAGCGTTTTTGCTCAGTTCCTTGACCCGAACTTTGCACTCAGGCTTGCCAAAGCCGTGTCGGGGTCGCTTGTCCAGCTGGGGCTTGGCTTCGCACTGGCCCTGGCCGTGGCCGTCCCACTTGGCACGCTACTCGGTCGCTCTGACACCCTCTACCGGATGTTTAATCCGGTCATCAACGCTATCTACGCCATACCGCCGGTTGCGATGATCCCGTTCTTGATCATCTGGTTTGGCTTATTCCTCGAGTCGCGCGTCGCACTTGTATTTCTGATGTGTTTTTTCGATATTCTTGTGGTGATCATCGCCGGTTCA
>CAIUZV010000243.1 GCA_903903735.1 uncultured beta proteobacterium
AGTTGATGGATAGCTTTGATGACATCCAGATGGCTGTAGTGTTTTTCAATCATCAACACTGATGTACCCATCTGCTTTGCCAGTGTGTGTATAGGTACTTCGTCGTGTGTCAGCGCCAAAGTAGCGTAGGTATGCCTAAGACTGTAGAACACGCGTTTCTGATTTGTCTTTGGATCCAGCAACAAGCCATGCTCTTCCAAATAGCTGGCAAACATCTTCTGAAAACTTGGGCTGGGGTCTGACTTGTCCTTCTTGCGAAAAATGAAGTCGTCTTTTGCAAATGCCTTGATATTTTTTAGTGGATCTTCAATTGGTCTTTTCAGGTCGGGATAGTTGCGCATGGCGATGTTGTTGATGGCCAACCCAGTTCGCTGCATGCCCACCATGTCCCGACTCTTGTTCTTGCCAGACACCGACATCATGACAGTTCTGTTCAAGTGCAAGGCATCAATGGGTTCGCCTTCGTCGTCCACGCCTTCAAGTCGTTTAGATGTGAGTTCGGTGGTGACGCTAATTTGCCGCCATTTCAACTGCAACAGTTCTACGCCTGGCCTAGCGCCTGTATCAAGCAACACCATCGCATAGTCGCGCATCAACGAGCGTGATTCCTCGCTGCTTGCATTTCTGGCTCGGTCAATCCAGGGATAAAATCCAGCGATTAGTGCGCGTACTTCAGCCATGGAGAAGTCGGCACGCCTTTTAGAATCCTGTCCTTTTGACTCCAATGTTGGCCGATCAACATCCGTCAAGAAGCCGCGTTTCTTGCCTTCATCAAATACGCGATTAAGTGCTGCGTTGTGTGTCAGCATCGTGCTCTTGGATGGAACGCGAGTCATGGTTTTGATGCGATAGGCGTCCAGTTCGTCGAGTGCTGCAACATCAATGTTGGTGATGTTGCGACTTCCCAGAAATGGAATCAAGTACTCTTCAATGACTCGGATGTAGTCGTTGTATGAGACCTTGGGTGTATCGCCTTTCAATTCCTGTTGCATTCGCTGCACTGCAAGTCTGGCGATGTCGCGGAACTTACGCGTTACGACTGGCAAGTTTGAAGCTTTGCGAATTTCGGCTTCAATCATCAAGCGTTTTGCGCGTTCAGTAGCAGGTTTGAGTTCTATTTCTTTGGTGGATGCGCGTTGCCATCTGCCGTCACATTTGTATCGGCATTGCCAAGCACCGCTTTGACCACGCCGATACAAGATCAGTTGGCGATCAAGAATGGTGTGGGTGGATTGGATTTTGGCTGGCATGTTTTGCACTCTATAGCCGCACCTATGCCGCGTCAACCGTGTAAGTGTGTAAGCGGCAGACGAAAAAAAAGACCACCTAACGCGATGAACGCTGGGTGGTCTTTATGGGATTGGTAGGCCGTGTAGGACTTGAACCTACGACCAAAGGATTCTGGTTTGTGTAGCTTTCGCTACTCCCTGGACTTTGCCTTCACCGTGACTTTCGCTGTAGCGATTGCGTTAGGTGGGTGCCGTCAAGTCTCTACACCTTCAACAGCGTTTTCACGCTGAAGCTTGGCTCGGCGTTGTCATATGCGTTCGCACGCACTTAGGTTTCACCGAATTTGACACCATTCACTCTCGGGGTTTCCCACCAAGGTGCACAACTTACGCCATGAGTCCTCTGCTCTAACCAACTGAGCTAACGGCCCTTACGCGAACGATTCTAGCTGACTGTCTTGGCGGCAGAGATGGCCAGGAAAGTGTGCAAGCGGTGTGCAAGCGGAATGTCGGCTAGAAAACAACGCTAAGTGGTTGATGGCGTTAGGATATTTGTTTTTGACGGAATGGGGTGAGCGGATTATGAGTCCTCTGCTCTAACCAACTGAGCTAACGGCCCGCTGCTTGTGCGGCAGTGAGCGCGATTGTAGAAGGCGGTCAACTGTTCTGGCCGCAGGCGTCGTCTAGCGTCGACACGGGCCGCCGCCGGCCCGGCTACTTCTGACCCGACAGCGCGTTGCCTACCAGTCTTGCGGTGATGTCGACCAGTTGGATCATGCGTTCGTAGGCCATCCGGGTCGGGCCGATCACGCCCAGGGTGCCGACGATTCGGCCGTCCACCTCGTAGGGCGCCGAGACGATCGATAGCTCCTCGTAGGGCACCACGCCCGACTCGCCGCCGATGTAGATGCGAACACCCTCGGCTCGGCTGGAGTTCTCGAGCAGTCGCATCAGCTCGGTCTTTTGCTCGAACAGGTCGAACATCTTGCGCAGGCTGCCGAGGTCGTTGCCGAAATCCTGCACGCCCAGCAGATTGCGTTCGCCTGAGACCACGAGCTGCTCGGTGTTGTCGGCCAACGCATCGCTGCCGGCTTGCACCGCGGCCTGCATCAACTGTGCGATCTCGCCGCGCAGTGTGTCGATCTCCTGGCGCAAGCGCTGCTTGACTTCGTCGATCGCCAACCCGGCGTAGTGGGTGTTGAGGTAGTTGCTGGCCTCGACCAGTTCGCTCTGGACGTAGTCGCGGGTGGTGAAGATCACTCGGTTCTGCACATCGCCTTCGGGTGAGACCAGGATCACCAGCAGTCGCTTTTCACCCAGCCG
>CAIUZV010000244.1 GCA_903903735.1 uncultured beta proteobacterium
GCATAGAGGGTGTTCGTGAGCGCGTCCCAGATATTCGCTGCGGAACGGTCAGTCATCCAAAATCCGAGCACGACTAAAGTCAGTAGCAACAGGACTGTGATCCAGTGCACAAGGCGCAAGCTTAAAGGATATTTTGAGGTGGTTTGCATGTGAGCACCTTCGAAAGAAAGACCTACTCTACCGAAATTCTAGTGATGCTGTCTATAATCTTTTGTGCTGTTGAGGTTCTTGTAACTCTGACAATTAAAGGGTAACTCTCCATGCTGCTCTGGCTCGTGATCGCTTATCTCGCTGTGTCGATTGCTATTGGTTTGTATGGCGCCTCTAAGGTGCACAACGCAAAAGACTATGTCACCGCAGGGCGCAATCTGCCCTTCGCCATCGTGCTTGCGATGGTGTTTGCCACATGGTTTGGTGCCGAGACCGTTCTGGGTATCTCAGCGACCTTTCTCAAGGAGGGGTTTAGCGGGCTTATCTCTGACCCGTTGGGCGCTTCAATTTGCTTAGTGCTATTCGGGTTGATTTTCGCGCGCCCGCTTTACCGAATGAATCTGCTGACGCTGGGCGACTTTTTTCGCATTCGCTATAACCGTCAAACCGAATTATTGCTTTCAATCTGTATTGTGGTGTCCTACTTGGGATGGGTATCTGCACAAATTACGGCACTCGGTCTCGTCTTTAACGTGTTGTCGGGGGACGTCATCAGCATGACGCAAGGCATGCTGATCGGTGCAGGTGTCGTCGTGCTGTATACGATCTTTGGTGGCTTATGGTCGGTCGCCTTGACCACCTTTGTGCAAATGATCGTGATCATCATTGGTTTACTGCTGGTGACCAATTACGCAGCGGATCAGGCGGGTGGTGTTTCGAATGTGATCGCTAAGGCGGCGGCGGAGGGCAAGTTTGAGTTCTTGCCCAAGCTACAGTGGCTAGACATGATCGCTTGGGTTGCGACGCTCTGTACGATGGCGCTCGGCTCGATTCCACAGCAAGATGTCTTTCAGCGCGTCAACTCAGCCAAAACTGAGAACATCGCGATTTGGGCGACAACGATCGGTGGCGTTACGTATTTCTTTTTCGCCGCAGTGCCTTTGTTTTTGGCGTATACCGCCAATATCATCGATCCAGAGATGGTGTCTAAGCTCTTGTACACCGACGCTCAACTTATCTTACCTACACTGATTATGGAGCATATGCCGTTCTATATGCAGGTGATATTTTTTGGCGCCTTAATTTCTGTGATCATGAGCACAGCATCAGGCACACTGCTTGCGCCATCGATTACCTTTACTGAAAATATTCTGAAAGGGTTCGTGCCCCACATGTCCGATCGTACCTTGTTGATCGCGACGCAAGTAACGGTGCTGGTGTTTAGTGGTTTGGTCACGTTGTATGCAATCGGAACAGAAGCATCGATTCATACGATGGTTGAAAACGCGTATCGCATCACGTTAGCTGGCGCGTTCGTGCCCTTAGCGGCTGGACTATTCTGGAAGCGAGCAAGCAATCTCGGCGCGGCGTTAGCAATCTTGTTCGGGCTCTCCACATGGATCATTCTGGAAGTGACCGGCATCGATGAGCCGGTGCAACCGCAAGTGTTTGGCGCCGTTGCAAGCTTGTGCGGAATGTTAATTGGATCTTATCTGTCACCGAATCGGCATCTACCGAGTCACCCGCACTGATCGTCTGGTGAGACGTAGTTTCACAAGGATCCCCATTGCGGCCAGGGTCCAGACTATAAGCGGACCTGTTGGAAGGTCCAGCCATGCTGAGCCTAATAGGCCAGTCATGTAGCCAGTGATCGTTAAAGAGTATGCGTGAAGCCATTTTCTTCGGCCCGTGCTGCCTGACACCGCTAATGCTGGAATGATGAGCGTTGCGAACACGAGATAGACCCCAACGAGTTGTACCGAGATCGTGATGGCGATCGCAAAGAGGCTATAGAAAGCCCAACGACGTGCTCTTAGTGTGTACAGACCAAGAAGGACAACCACTGTGCCGACA
>CAIUZV010000245.1 GCA_903903735.1 uncultured beta proteobacterium
AGCATGTTGTGCTCCGCCAGTACAAGTGAAGTGCTTGTGAGTAAAGACGGAAAGCACCTGAAAAACTTACCGCACCAGTTACCGCAAATCAGGATTGGCCCTTACCTGAACGGCTGATCGCCTGTCTTTGGCATTGACTCCGGAGACCTAGATTGCGCTGTTGCTTTTGTACGGCAGAACCCCCACCGTTCGCCACCGGAACAAGCCATCCTTTTGGGACGACTAGAGCGTTAGGGGGCATCCCTAGCACTAGCACGGGGGCGCGATACTCAATCACTCATGGTCGACCCGGGCAAAAACGGCAAATCACGTACACGGGTTTTCGTTAGTTTGAACCACGCATTAGCCAGCGCGGGTGCAAAGGTGGGAACGCCCAATTCACCCACACCACCAATGGCGCGACTGCGATCTATCGCGCCAGCAATGATGATGACCTTTACCTCAGGTGCTTCATGGAGCAAAGTGACGCGGTTGTGGTTGAAATTATCTGCCTGTGCAACGCCGTTACTGAAAACCTGTTGCCCATACAAGGCGGCGTTCATGCCGTGAATCACCCCACCCATAAGCTGTGCTTCGACTTGATCTGGATTGACACAAATGCCGCAGTCGATGGCAATCCACACCCGGGTGACGATCGGGCCTTTGGCACCCTTCTTAACCTCCACCACCTGCGCGCAGATGCTGTTGAAAGCAGCACCGATAGCAATGCCTTTGGCTTTGCCTGCCGGTGCTGCTGAAGTCCATCCGGAAGCGTTGGCAGCTGCCTCGAGCACCGCGATCCACCTAGGATCACTCAACAACATGCGCCGGTATAAATAAGGTTCAAAGCCAGCAGCGTTCGCAGCCTCATCGATAGCAGATTCCACTGCAAAGGTATTGATTGATGCGCCGACCGAACGCCAAAATCCCACGGGTATGGGTGAACCGTGCATCACCCACTCCGTGGAGCGCGCGCCGAAGTTATACGGCAAGTCTTGCGAGGCTTCGTAGGCTTGGCTATCTCCTTTGGCTGTCAGGGTGACACCTCTTTGTCCCAGCAGCGAAGGTGACACATTACGGTACATCCAGCCATTTATGACTGAGCCAGCCCCAAGACCAGCCTGAACACGCACGGCGGCCATCGGTCGGTACATATCGTGTCTGAAATCTTCTTCACGCGACCACATCAGCTTGACCGGTCGGTTGATGGCCATAGCCACCTGCACAGCTTGACTGATGAAATCCAGCTCGATTTTGCGACCGAGCCCTCCACCCAAAAAGGTAGTGTTCACCGTGACTCTGTCCACCGAAAGACCGGTCAGAGTGGCCACCAGGGTCAGTACATTCTTTGCAGCTTGCGTGGGTGCCCACACCTCACATGACACACCAGCCACATAGTTCACTGTGCAATTGAGTACTTCCATGCAAGCATGCGACAGGTAGGGCAAGGTGTAGGTTAGGTCTAATTTCTTGGTTGATGTAGCGATAGCACTTTGGGGGGTGCCAAAGGTTTCAACGGTATAGACAGTGCCTGGTACGTTGAGGCCTGTGTATGGTGTGCCACTGCGCAGTAAAGTTCGGGCATCTTTTTTGAATTGCGCCGTATTTAGTACGGATGCATTGGCAGGAATCGTCCAATTAGGCTTGATGGCTTTGGACAAGCGCATGGCGTCCCAAGTGGTCTCGGCCACTACCGCCAAGGCATTCACGTTACCTAATGCATTAGACCCCCGCGCGGTGCCAGCCACCACCTGCGTGGGCACCACAGCTATTGCTCCCCGCGGTCGTGCAGGCGTTGTAGCCAGTACGCCACCGAACGTGGGCGAATGCTTGATGACCGCATAGACCATGTTCGGAATACGTACATCGATGCCATAAACGGCACTACCATCCACTTTCAAGGGAATGTCTTGACGTTTGACCCGCTGACCAATGTAGACAAGGTTGCTGACCAAAGTTGCGTTTGTGGGCACAGGAAGAGTGGCTGCAGAGGCAGCGACATCGCCATAGGTACGCCGCTGAGCGTTGCTGGTGTTGATGATTACGCCGTTTTGCACCACGTAGTTGTCACGGTTGCTATCACCCATGGCCGTCATGGCAGCGGAAATAAGCATCTCGCGCGCAGCAGCCCCTGCGTCACGGGTTCTCCAGAAATAGTTTTTGATCATCCCGCTACCAGCAGTGTTGATCGAAGCGCCAATGGGTGCGGGTACAGCCAGCGATGGTTTGCCGGTGACGATCTTCACGTTCGCCGGGTCGACCATGAGCTCCTCACACAAGGCTGCAGCTAAGCCTTGCGCAGAACCTTGCCCCATATCAGCCGTACCCACTGAGAAGGTAATACTGTTATCGCTGCCGACGTTGAGCCACAGGTTAACTTGGGTAGTGCTTACAGCTCCGTGCACATCATTTGCCAATAAACCATAGCCAATAAAAAGGCCACCTGTCATGGCGGCAGTGGTCGATAAAAAGTCGCGGCGGCTAAGTTTGCTTAAGGTCTCGCTAGTGGCCACGGATTGGGGAGTGTGGGTGTTCATGATCTTGTCCTTCACAGCCCAAGCACTGCTTTTTTCATGCGCTGGTAGGTACCACACACACAAATGTTGTCGATTTCTTTGCTGATCTCTGCGCCGTGCTTGCCGCTGTTAATGGCACCAGCCACTTTCATCAACACACCGGACTGGCAGTAGCCGCATTGCGGCACTTGATGGTTAATCCACGCCACCTGCGCAGGGTGGCTTTTATTGGCAGACAAGCCCTCCACCGTTGTGATACGCTTGCTCGCTGCCGATGCCACGCTTAGGTCGCATGACTTTTCAGGTTTACCGTTGACCAGCACGGTGCACGCGCCACAGATTTCAATCCCACAACCATACTTAGTGCCCGTGAGTCCCAGCACATCGCGTAGCACCCAAAGCAAGGGCATCTCAGCACTTGAGACCGCCACGTTGTAGTCTTTGTGGTTCACGTTTAGGTTGTAGTTCGGCATGTGTTACTCCAGTTTGGAGCAGTATCGATAAAACTTAAAAATAACGGTTGATGAAAATCAAACTGGCAGAAGTTAGGCCCTAAAAAGACGCTTTGGCGACGACTAAATTTTTTGATGGTCTTTACCTTAATCAGGGCAGTAAATTCCCGCCCTCTGGGGCGTAATCTTTAGCAAGGAGTCAATCATCAACCAAGTGCTTCTTCCCGACCCCTCTAAACGGATTCAAGCTATGTTGAAGCAGAGTTTGTGGCCATTTCGTGCTGCTTTGATCGCGGTTGTGGGCCGCACGGTATGCGTGGCTGATCCAGATTTCCTGGTGTATCGGGGCCGCAACACCGCGCGAGGCGATCAGTCGCAAGACGACCAAAAGGCGGTTAGCTCTTTTTAGCGTGCTGCCATACCTTGGTGGCGCAGCAAAGCGTCCAGTGCTGGTTCGCGGCCACGAAAGTCCTTGAACGAGTCCATGGCCGGGCGGCTGCCACCGGCTTCCAAAATGGTTTTCAAGTAGCGCTGGCCGGTCGAAGGGCTATGGGCGCCGTCTGGCGCAGCCGTCTCTTCAAAGGCGGCGTACACGTCGGCGCTGAGCACCTCGGCCCATTTGTAGCTGTAGTAGCCCGCCGCATAGCCACCGGCAAAAATGTGGCTGACGGTGTGGGCGCTGCGGCTAAATGACGGGCTTGGTAGCACGGCGACTTCTTTGCGCACGGTTTGCAGCAGCGCC
>CAIUZV010000246.1 GCA_903903735.1 uncultured beta proteobacterium
GGAACGCCGAAAGCCTACGGCGATCAAATCAAAAATGATTTGGCAAGCTACGCAGCCGTAGTCAAAGCGGCAAATATCAAACCGCAATAATCTTGTAATGAACAAAGGCGTGTCTTCATGACACGCCTTTTTTTATGACAGCAACAGGAAGCATCATGAAGCAAGCAATGATTCACCTTTCGGTTCCTATCAAAGATATCGCCTCAACGATTAAGTTTTACGGTGAAATCCTTGAGTGCAAGATCTCGCGTCAACAGGAAGACCGGCTCGATATTGATTTTTTTGGGCATCATCTCGTTGCACAGCTATCCGAAATTGAAGCCTCGCACATCTCCATCACGATCGGGCGTGGCAACTATCCCCTGAGGCACTATGGTGTGATTGTGACGCCAGCCGTCTACGACAGAATGCTGTCCCGCTTGCGCGAAGCAAACGTCCCGTTCGCGATGGAACCAGACAGGATATTTATTGGCACGCCCCGCGAGCAGTCCGTATTCTTAGTATTTGACTATTCAGGCAATGCGGTTGAAGTAAAAGGCTTGCCTGATCCGTCACAAGTCTTCACGTCAGCTTAAGTAAGCGGAGTGATGTGTCGCGCATGCGCACGACACATCAGACGCGCGGTCTTTAATTAATTTTTATTGAACGAATCAGCGTTGTCCATTTTTCTTCGTCATTTTTAAGATTGGCTGTCACGACCTCTGGTGTCGACGTGACCAGATCGATCCCCAATTGATTCAAACGTTGACGTAACTCATCGTCTTTTCCAAGCTCACGCATGGCAGTGGAAATGCGCGTTTGCAGTGCCTTATCCATGCCAGCAGGCGCAACAAGCGCAAGCCAGAAAGTTGCCTCAAAATTCTTTACCCCTGCAGCCTCATTCATCGTTGGTAAGTTTGGCAGCGTGGAGATACGCGCTAAAGACGTTACGGCCAAGCCCTTTGTCTTATCGCTTGTGACAAACGGGATGGCTTCATTCGCAGCGGAGAACATCATTTGCACTTGCCCACCGAGCAAGTCCTGTGCAGCCGGCATGCCGCCTTTGTAATGCGCAACAACCATCTTCAGACCAAACTCACGAATGAAGTACTCCGCAGCAAGGTGGTTGATCGAACCCACCCCAGAAGTCCCAATCGCATATTTGTCAGGATTCTTTTTAATCAGCTCGATAAGCTCTTTCACATTACTGACTGGCAGACTCTTGTTGACTTGCAGCACAAAAGCCGAACTCATCATCATCGAAAGCGGTGTGAAGCTCTCGTAGGGCTTATAGCTCACGGTGCCTTGAAGCGCTGGATTGATCACAATCGAGACGGGAGCAGCATAAAGCGTATAACCGTTTGGCTTTTGACTAGCGACGTAGGTGCTGGCTACGGTCGAGGCCGCACCTGCTTTATTCTCGATCACCATATTTGCACCAAGCTTTTTGCCTAATGCCGCAGCAATCGTACGACTCGACACATCACTGACGCCCCCTGCTGGGTAAGGCACGACAAACTTGACTGGCTCCTGCGGGTAGTTTGAGGCGGATTGCGCATAAGCGGCAAACCCTGCAGCCATCACACTAGAACCAAGTAGCGTGCATAGAAGCGTCTTGAGGGATCTCTTTTTCATCGTCATTGTCTTCAGTCTCCTGTTTGATTTTTTATAATAAAGCACCGCGTGCCGAAATTGGCCAAACGTCTTCTACCTTATCACTGCGAATACAAATCAGTTCATCATACAAATTGACGGTTGGGTCGCAATGGCCGGGAATCAACATCACCGCATCACCGAGCTTAAGTGTCGAGTCGGCAGTGAGCTCTAGCGCACCATGCTCATCGGAGGCCTTCAAGTACTTTGCATCGTTACGCTGCCAAACAGCAGGCATTCCCGAATCGACGCTAGACGCCTTGAGACCCGCATCGACGACCGCGCGGTCTTTCGTTGGGTGGCTCAGCACAGCAGTCTTGATAAACAGGGCATGCTCGAAAGGTAAATCCTGTCCATCGCGCTGATTCGCTGCATAGTCGCGGTCCATAAAAATATAGGAACCCGCCTGCACCTCGTTGAACACCTTCGAATTTCGCTCAAGCATGACTGAGCCTGTTCCAGCACCCGTGATCCGCTCAACCTTAATACCAATTTTTTCGATTGCCTCTTTAGTCGCGGTAGCCGTGGCGCACGTTGCTGCGATTGCGTTTTGACGCTCTTGAGGCAAACGATAGTGCTGGGCACTTCCGTGATAGCACTGCAGGCCCATAAAATTCAAATACGGAGCCTGGTCAATTTGACGCGCGAGCGCGACTGTCTGATCGATCGACACCACGCCACAACGCCCCATACCGACGTCGACTTCAATA
>CAIUZV010000247.1 GCA_903903735.1 uncultured beta proteobacterium
GCACGCTCTTGTTGTGCGGGTAAGTCTCCGGGAAGCAAAGCTGCATGATGCTTCCCGACAATTTTTAACACGCAGCTCTGGGCATTCGTACTTAATTTCAACTTGCGTGTCTTTTGTGTGGGACTCTCCAAAAGAGTCGTACTACTTTCTTGTGGATGCAAGAAGGTAAAGGTCACCCCATCCCATTGCCACGCATTACCAGCAGTACAACGAAGCCCCGACTGCTGCAGACGAGTAGATAAATCGAACGAGGCATACAACTGTGGAACCTCGAAATGCGTCATGACAGCACGCAATCCGCCGGTGTGATCGGCGTCCGCGTGCGAAAGCACGAGAGCATCCAGTTTGCGTACTGCAAGCGCGCGCAAGACAGGAATCACGACGCGCTCTCCTGCATCGGTTTGGCCCATCGGCGGACCTGTATCAAACAGCAGGTCACGCGTGGCAGTCCGCACCAAGATTGCCGCGCCCTGCCCGACATCCAGCGCAGTGATAGTCCAGTCCCCTGGGGCCGGTCGCGGGGGCTGCCACGCTAGTGCAGGCAACATCAAACACCAACCGGTCCAGCGGACCGGCACACCAACTGGAAGCAAGGCCCACGCCGTCCCCAGCAGCGCAATGAGCAGCCACCCCACAGGCATCGCTGCAACATCCAAAGCAGACCAACGCCCTTGCGCGAGCCAAGTCACAGGGATGAGCACCGCATGTAGCGCAGCATGTGCACACCAAGCCAGCCCAGCAGTGACGCCATCCAAAAATGGCCAACCGGAGAGCAGTCCGACCAGCAGTGCCAGCGGTGTCACGATAAAGGTTACGACTGGAATCGCCAGCGCGTTCGCAAAGGGCGACGTCAGCGACACTTGCTGAAACAGAAAAGCCAATGCCGGTGTCATTGCAACGGTGATCAACCACTGCAGGCGCGAGGCCTCCCTGAGTGCCACCCAGACCCGTGTCCAAACCTTTGCTGATTGCCCCTGATCGATGACCTGTTGCGCCGCACTAAACAAGACGGCAACCGCACCGAACGACAACCAAAAACCGGTCGCAAGGGGCGCCCAGGGATCCAGCACCACCAGAACAGTCGCCGCAAAGCACAGGACGCCTGATACCGAGACTCGCAACCTGAGCATCAACGCCAGGCAAACGACCAACAGCATAAAAAAGGTACGTTGGGCCGGTACGCCCCAACCCGCCAACAAACAATAGCCAAACCCGACAACAACGGAGGCACTTGCAGCCATCACGCGGGCGGGCATCCACTCGCATAGCGCCCGTCCCTTGAACCTTAGCCGCCGCCCAAGCAGCAGCATCAGCGCACCCCCCATCGCAGCAATCATGGTGACGTGGGAGCCCGATATCGAGACGAGGTGCGTGATGCCCGTCAAATTAAATACACGCCATTGCTCCGTTTGCACGCTATCTTGATCGCCGATCGCCAGCGCGATGAGGACCGCTCCATACAGTTTGTTTCCCACGTGTTGCCGCATACGTGTCCGCACGGCTTGCCGCACGCGCCCAACGACGACAGACAGGTTGGCCCACGACTCGTCTCTCTGCCATACTGGCACTCCACGCACACGCCCGATCGCTCGCACGTTACGAGCAAAAGCATACCCTTCATAATCAAAACCATGGGGATTAGACAAGCCGCGGGGCGATCGTAGAATGAGCGCAGCACGCCACACCTGGCCTGGTACCAAATCCTGTTTAACCGCACCCGGCGCAACGCGCCAGGCAACTTCAATATCGCGCGGCACGCCTGGCGGAATCGGATCGAGCACGCGCGCGACAAACCGCACGCTATCAGACTGATCCCGAACCATCGATTCAATACGAAACACAGAACGCGTGACGACGTCCTCAAGGCTAGGATCAAGCCGGTCCTGCAGCCGTACCTCGGCGCGCCAACCCACCCAAGTTGTCATGGCAGCTGCGACCAAAGCGCACGCCACAGCACGCTCGGTCATACGCACCCACTTGGAGTAGGTCAAACAGATAGGAATGCGATCCGGGCATAGCATCCGCCTAGCGCAACACAGGACCGCAACAACGGCAAGCACGCAGGTCAGCTGACTAAACCATCGCAAGCCAGGTAAAACCGGCAGGCGCAACATATAGGAAGCCACGACCACGCACAGCAACCCGAGAATTCGTCCCATCGACACACCGTGCAAAGCACAGCATGTTGCAAGGATTCAGAAAATACCTCAAGGCTACGTGGATTGATTTAGCCGACACTACCCTCTTCGTGATAAGGTTTAGACATCTTCTACCAAGGGATGGTTAACATGTCGGACTCAAAGAACCGCAATACGCGTCTGCTGCGCACGGGGCGAAACCACAGCGGTTGGGTCAACGCACCCGTGTCCCGCGCAAGCACTTATGTGTTTGAGACGGTTGAGGCATGGCGCGATACCCGTAAACGCCGAGAGACCGAACGCCTGCCGTCTTATGGCGCGCGCGGCACGGACTCAACGTACGCGCTCGAAGATGCTGTTGTTGAACTCGAAGCCGGCCACCGTGGGTTTTTGTTTCCAACAGGCCAAGCCGCAATCGCCGTCACACTGCTAGCGTTCTTAAAGCCTGGCGATCACATTCTTTTAAGCGACGCCTCATACGAACCGGTTCGCAATTTCTGCAAGCACCAGCTCGCAGATCTCGGGATCACGCACACGTTTTATCCCCCAGATGGCAGCGGCATTGAAGCCCTTATTCAACCCAATACAAAGATTCTGTACGTTGAGTGCCCCGGAACCATCACCTACGACATGCTGGACTTACCGCTTGTCAGCGCTATCGCAAAGAGACACAACCTGTGGGTGATTGCAGACAATACCTGGGGATCAGGTTGGCTGTACCAGCCACTTGCGCTCGGAGCCGATATCTCCATCACCGCAATTACGAAATACATTGGTGGCCACTCAGACTTGATGATGGGTGCCTCCGTTGCGAACGAGCGCGCCTGGCCGGCCCTGCAAAAGGCCACCTACGGCTTTGGCCAAACCGTCGGAGCAGACGATGCCTTCATGGCACTGCGAGGCGTGCGTTCCATGCCGATACGCTTACAGGCCCATGGCGCCAGCGCGCTGCGTGTTGCGCAATGGTTGCAGACCCGTCCCGAAATTGCTCACGTTTTTTGTCCAGCGTTGCCAAGTGATCCAGGCCATGCGCTCTGGAAAAAACATTGTCACGGCATGAATGGGCTGATTTCGTTTGAGCTCAACAAACAGTATTCCCAACGCCAAGCTGAAGGCGTAATCGATGCGCTTGAGTTGTTTGGACTTGGCGCGTCGTGGGGCGGGTTTGAAAGCTTGGTGATCCCGACCGATTTAGCCGGAACGCGTGTGCTGACGGACTGGCGCCAGCGCGGTGCAGTGGTGCGCATACATATCGGACTCGAAGACACTGAAGACCTCATTGCCGATTTAACACAGGCACTACAAAGCTTGTCGTAAAAGAACCTTGTCGTAAAAGCAGTTACCCTAAAGTCGTTCAACAACACAACAACATCAGGACACCCTATGAACCTACGACACCTTTCACGCATCGCGAGCCTGACTACGACTGCAACACTAGTTTCAAGCATGTTATTGGTTTCGGCACAGACCTCTGCCCAGGCACTACAACCTCTGGCTGATTTTCCAAAACAAGCAATCACCATCGTATCGCCGTTTCCACCGGGCGGTGGTAACGACAAGATTTCTCGCCTATTGGCCGCTGAGCTGGCAGGCATTGTTGGGCAACCGGTTGTGGTTGAGAATCGTGGTGGCGCAGGTGGCAACTTGGGCACCTCCTCCGTCGCGAAAGCAAAGCCGGATGGCTACACCATCTTGACCTCACAGACCAGCATCATCGGTGTGAACCCCGCGCTCTATCCCAACGCGGGCTTCGTCCCGCAGAAGGATTTTGAACCGCTGTCACAACTGACGAGCGCACCAGTTGTCTTTGTCGTGCGTGCCGACAGCCCCTATAAATCGATGAAGGACTACATCGCCGATGCGCGTAAGCGTCCCGACGTAGTGAACTTTGCCACTCCCGGTAACGGCACCCTGTCGCACTTAACCACAGCTCGCTTAGCGACACAAGAAAATATCAAACTCACGCATATCCCTTATAAAGGTGCGGGCCCCGCGACCACGGATCTTCTTGGCGGACAAATTGCCATGCTGGTCACCTCACCATCGTCTGTGGAAGGTTTGGTCTCGTCAGGCAAGCTGCGTGTTCTTGCTGCGACGAACAGTAATTTGCTTGGTGTATTTAAAGGCACACCAACGCTCGAAAGCCTCGGCATCAAAGATATGAACGTTGCAGATTGGTATGGCGTGTTTGTTCCCAAGGGCACGCCGGCCGATCGCATTGCCTACCTCGAACAGGCTGTGCGCATAGCTATGTCCTCCGCTGACATGAAAAGAAAGGTGAATCTAAGCGGTTCCGAAGTTGTCGGCAATGCGCGTACCGATTTCATTAAAACAGTCGACAAAGAAATTGCCGATTGGGGTGCTGTGGTGAAAGCCTCAGGTGTGAAGGTCGACTAAGCCAAGGCTCAGACGTTATGACCGCAGTGCAAGGTCCAGTGTTGGGCATGCACTGCGCGCGGCTTGCGCGGTCTTGCTCAGCACTTCCTCGTACGATATGCCGCGCAACTCGGCAAGCGCAAGCGCGATGCGTCCGACCTCAGCCGGTTCATTTCGGCGCGTCTCGGTCAACCAGGCCGGCGCAATATCGGGCGCGTCGGTCTCCAGCACAATCGACTCTAAAGGCAAGGCACAAGCGAGTCTTCGAATCTGCAGCGCACCCGCGTAGGTCATCGCTCCACCAAAGCCCAGTGCAAATCCTGCATCGATAAACTGCTGCGCTTGTTGCATGCTGCCATTGAAGGCATGCGCAAGCCCGCCACGCACGGGATAGCGACGAAGATACTTCAGCAAGATATCCTGTGAACGTCGCACATGCACGATCACCGGCAAATCAAACTCAATTGCGAGCTTAAGCTGCTCGACATAAAAACGTTCTTGCTTGGCACGCTCTTCACCTTGTGAAATCTCAGGCACGAAGAAATCCAACCCGATCTCACCGACCGCCACTAAACGGGGATCGTCACGTCTCGCTTCCAACGCCTGACGCAGTTGCACTAAGGCCTGATCATCCACATGCTGCACATACATCGGGTGAATGCCCAACGCATACGCACCACCAGGAACCGAGTGGGCAAGCGTA
>CAIUZV010000248.1 GCA_903903735.1 uncultured beta proteobacterium
CGTTTCATTGACTGTTTCATTCCCATCTCCTTGAGGTTTTATTTAGTATTTTTCTGTAGGATATTCTATCTGTGATTAATTACAAACAAAACAACGGGGAAACAAGCTATGCCAGACTTTACACAGCTCAAATATGAGGTCATCGGGCACGTCGCGGTGCTGACTATGAATAACGCACCGGTCAATGCGCTGTCGCGCGTGCTCGGTGACGAAATTACAGCCGCCATGGACTTCATCTCCGAAACCCCTGAGGTGCGTGCAGTCGTGCTGACCGGCGAAGGCAAGGTTTTCTGCGCTGGCGCAGATCTGAAAGGCCGCTCGTCCATTATCAAAGGGCCGGGTGATTTGCCCGCGCACTCGCGTCGTACCCGTGAATGCTTTCATGCGATTCGCGAATGCACCAAACCTGTCATCGTCGCCATTAACGGCCCTGCACTGGGCGCAGGGCTGGCCATTGCCGCCTCTGCTGATCTGATACTCACTTCTGAGAAAGGCAGCTTGGCTCTACCAGAGATCGATGTCGGCCTACTGGGTGGTGGCAGCCACGCTGCGCGTTTGTTTCCCCACACCACACTGCGCAAGATGATGTTCACCGGCTATCGCGTACCGGCCGATGAGCTCTATCGCCTGGGCGTCGTGAACCAAGTGACTACACCCGAAGGCCTGATGCCTGCTGCGATCGAACTGGCCAATACGATCGCCTCGAAGAGCCCACTCTCCATCGGCCTGGCCAAGCAAACCCTCAACGCAATCGAAGACATGAGCCTGCGCGATGGTTATCGCTACGAACAAGACATGACGGCTGCGATTGCCAAGACAGAAGACGCGAAAGAAGCGCAGCGCGCCTTCCTAGAAAAACGCGCCGCGGTTTTTGTCGGTCGCTGAAATCGCTAAAACGCGCCTGCCAAGCCACACACGATGATTCCATTCAACGAACTCCTGCTTTTCACCGGCGCGTGTTTTTTGCTGGTGATCACGCCTGGGCCAAACATGCTTTATCTGCTGTCGCGCTCTGTATGTCAGGGGCGCGCAGCAGGCATCGTTTCACTGTTTGGCGTGTTGCTCGGTTTTAGCGTGCATATGCTGGGCGCAGCGTTTGGGCTTTCCGCCATCTTTCTCGCCATACCCGCCGCCTACGAGGCGTTGCGCTGGGCAGGTGTCATCTACCTGCTGTGGCTAGCCTGGGGTTCACTCAAGCCTGGCGCGCAATCGCCATTCGCAATGCGCGAATTACCGGTCGATTCACGACGCAAACTGTTTGTGATGGGGTTTGTGATTAATGCACTGAACCCGAAAGTCGCGATGTTTTGCATCGCGCTGTTTCCGCAATTCATCAACCCGGCTTACGGCTCAGTGTTTTGGCAGAGTATGACGCTTGGCGTCATTCAAGCGATGGTGAGCTTCACGGTGAACTTGATGTTGGTGCTATCAGCCGCGAGCATTGCCTCATGGTTTGCGCGCAATCCAACATGGATGACCCTACAGCGCTACGTGATGGGTGGGGTGCTGGCCGCGCTCGCGGTCCGAATCATGCTGGAGCCGCGGCGCGTGCTGTGAGGCAAAGGGACTAAAACGCGAGTCTAAAACGCGCGACTTACATCGCGCGCGCCATCCGTCTACGGCTTAATGTCCGCGTCAACGATCACTTTTTGCCAGCGCGTGAATTCAGACTGTATGTAGGCCGCGAATTGTGCTGGTGTGTCACCCACTGCATCCACACCCAAGCTTGCCAGTGTCTTCTGCACATCAGGGTCCTTCAGCGCCTTGACCACGCTCTGGTTGATGCGCTCGACGCGATCAGCGGGTGTTTTAGCAGGCATCGCCATACCGAACCAGTTCGTGACGTTAAAGCCCTTGATGGTTTCAGCGACCGTTGGTGCGTCAGGCAAGACGTCCATGCGCGTTGGGCTCATGGTTGCCAA
>CAIUZV010000249.1 GCA_903903735.1 uncultured beta proteobacterium
GGGCTGCTTTTTGGCGCATTTGGTCTGGGCGTCTGGGTCACTACTATCCAGATCCGGATCAACTCGCACGAGCAAAAGGTTGAAGAGGCGGCCAAGCTGCGGACTGCGGATGTGGCAGCTATTCGTGCGCTGGAGCTGAAGGATAGCGCAGACACGCAACTGCTGCGGTCGATAGTCGAGAAGCTCGACAAAATTGACAGGAAGCTCAATCCGTAATGCCTAGTCCCGGACAACCTCCTATTCACAAGAACGTGGCCAAACCATTCTGGGCGGACAAGACACCCGTGGCAGTCAGACGCAAGAAGCCGAACCTGATCAACCGCACTGCCATGAACTGGGTATCAAAAAAGATCCTTCCTTTCCTACTCAACTGGAAGACGACGCTCGCCGGTGTCGCTCTTATTCTGCATGGGTGCAGCGCCATCGTTCAAGCACTGCTCAATGTCACGGAAGGAACTTCCTTAACGCTCGACAGCTTGCAGCTCGCGGTTGGTGAGATCATCGCGGGTGCGGGTCTGATTGCTGCGCGGGATGCCAACAAGTCTAGTCAGGACTCGAACGTGCGATGAAAACCATTCTCTTACTCATCGCGTTGGGCTCGTGCTCCTGCGTCAGTATCCAACAGATGCCGGACGATTCACTATTCCCAGACAAGAGCACTGACTGGCATGACGGGTTCAAAGCCGGGATAATGGAGGGCTTGCTTTTGTCCGTAACGATTCCTTGGTGATCTTATGAAATTCTTCGCATGGTTCAAGACTCTCTGGCACCGTGATGCGGTCGCTAAGGCAACCCAGACTGCGCAACTCCTCGTGCAGGGACTGAGCACTGATCAATTTCAAATCATCGTGGACAAGGTGGAACACGCCAGTCATCTACCGATCAGCGGCTACGATAAAGCCATGCGAGTGCGGGACGTGGTGACTTCGCCGCACTTCGTTAATACCTACAAGCTCCCGCCATGGGTGCAGCAAGGTATCGACTTTGCCAGTGTTGTCGTTCAGCTCGCGTGGGTAGTGGCCAAACTAACCAAGCGCATCTGATGACCACGCTAAAGCACGTCGGCCAACTTTTAACCGCCATCGCGCTGGTCGGTTGCTGGCTGCTTGTGCTCTACTGGATGATTCACTCTTTCGCACCATGACCCGCCGCGACATCCAACTGATGCAAGAAAAGATCGGCGTGACTCCAGACGGATTCTGGGGGCCGGCGTCGATCAAGGCTTGCCAAGAGCACCTGCGGAAGATGGCCGCACAGCCTAACCAGTGGCCAGCACAGGATGAGGTGTCGCTGCAAAAGTTCTATGGCTCGCCGGGCGACACAAGCCAGCTCATACAGCTACAGGTGTCGGATCTCTGCATTAAGTACGACGGCAAGAAGGTCAAGACAATTACCTGCCACAAGAGGGTTGCTCGGTCACTCGGTCACATTCTTGAGGCGTTGTGCGAATGCTTTCCGCACATTGCAGCAGAGTACGCTGGCTGCTACAATGACCGCCTGATGCGACACGGCACTCGTCCGTCGCTTCATGCGCGGGGGGCTGCGGTTGACTTCTGGCCGCAGGTAAACGGCAATCGCACGCAATGGCCTGTTGTGGCGCAGATGCCGCTGGAGGTGATGGAATTCTTTGCTGTTGGCGGCTGGCTCTCTGCGGGGGCGTTCTGGGGCCGGGATGCGATGCACTTTCAAGCAACAAGATGACTCGAACCATTTCAATCACACCGACGACCGATGACCTTGGCTTGGCCCCGGTCTTCGCTACCACGCCATTGATCATCACGGCTGCGATTCCTGCTGGCGGTCCGGCAATGTCGGCCTACACGATGGAACTGTGGAAGCGACCGTATGAGAGCCGGGCGACCGGTGCGGCTCCGCTTGCGTCATCTGCTGGTTACGTCGCAGGATCGCAGGTCACTTGGATCTTCACTGCCGCGCAGATGGATCAGGATCTCAGCGATCAAGTCAACTCCAACAACTATTGGCTCGCTATCGGTGGACTCGATGCCAACGGCTTCCCATACTCGCTGCGTGCTGGCAATATCGAGATTAAACCGTCCGGCCTGTCTCTCGTGCCTACGACAACCGTCTCGTTTGCGGTAGTCAATGAGGTGGCTAGTTTTACCTTTAACGGCGTCGTCTATTCGTTCGATGTTGTGCCCACCGGCGGCACACCTGCTACGATTGACGGCGAAGCTGTTGTCATTGACGGGATGATCGTCGTCACCGTCGATGGTGTCAGTTATTCCGTTCCAGCCGTTTCTCCATGAGTACCGAAACAACGCCCACGAATGTCGCCATCATCCAACGTGACGCCACCGGCGATAACGACTGGGTGGATCTTCTGGGAAGTGCGAATCCGAATAAGTCGATTGGGTTTAATGACGCCGGTGTAGTCTCGGCAATCTCGCCATTCGGCATCCAGTACGTCAAGACTTGGGCGCAGTTGCAGGCAGCAGTCACGGCTGCTGGTGTTGCTGGTGGCGGCACGATCTTTATTGATGGAACGATCATCATTCCGCCGAATACAGTCTCGCCATTTGGTGGTGCTGGCGGACTGAACATTACCGTTCCAAATGTCGTTATCACCGGTCACGCCAACGGGAAATCCGTTCTAAAACTGCAAACAGGCGTCACGTTCACGAACCAGATTTACAGCGTGGTCAATATCAATGCGTCAAACGTGACCATTGAGAACATCACGATTGAAGGGACAGTCATCAATTTAACCTTGAACGGCGTATCAAGCCAAAGGAATGCCATTGGCATCCATTTTGGCGGAGGTGTTCCAGTGTCCAATATCTCTCCAGGCATCGCCGACACGACGATTAGGAACGTCCACATCTTTAACACATTCAGAGCAATGTGGCATAGCGGAGCGTCGGGCTCACCGATTCAACGCAACTTGCGTATTGTCGGCAACAAGATCAGAACGTCAGGTGCTGGCGTTTACCTTGAGTGGTCCGTGGATGGGGTCTTGATTTCAGACAACTCCATCATTGGCGATGGTGCGGTTTATGACGGTAGTAAATTCTCTGTCGAAAACTGCATCTGGGTGGGTGAGGGGATTAGTAATTGCCGCATCATTGGCAATAACTGCGCGGATCACCAACGAATGGGCATTGAAGTGTTCTGGCCGTTCAAGAACACCGTTGCCAACAACGCACAGGTTTCACGCGGCAAGAATAGCGCAGGCGTGGTTGTCGCCAACAACACGATTTCCAACACTGGGTCAATGGGCATCTCGTTTGCAGGCTGTCGAAACTCAGTGGTCGCGAACAATACAATCGTCGATTCTGTTTTTTGTGGGCTTGAGATCGTCGGAGATGACAGGAACACTCAGGATCAGAAGCCGGACCGCATCGTGAATGCGTTGGTTATTGGGAACACGGTTAAGAACGTGCGTGCGACACCGCGTCGGAGCAAGACCACAACGCCTGTCGAACCTTGGCTGTATGGATATTCTCCGATCGCGCTTGACCCGACGAACTGCACTCTGCCGTCTCAGTCGTTCAGTAACCGGGTTGCTCTTAGCGGAATTGCTCAATTTGGGCTTACTCCGCACACTTTTACGTTTACCACTCTAGGGCGGGTTTATCCAGAATTTGCCGAAGGCAAGCAGGCTTTGTTGAGCCGTTCAGATGGTAGGTTCATGATTGGTACGGTCACCTTTAACAATAATGTGACCATTACGGTCAACGTGACAACTCTCAGTGGCCCGCCGGATGGCGCATATGGCACTTACACGTTGTGTCCATACGGACTGCATACTATTTCAATTCCATCATTGAATCTGGAATGGTCTGGCAACAATTTCAGGCAAAACAATCTGCCTGTTGCGGCGCTTGAAGGGACAAGCCTTCTGTTGCGTAACCCATCCACTGCGTCGGCTGACCAATACATGAACGCGACGGTTGTTTCGTACACTCAAGGTGCGACAACGGCGCTTATATCAATAGGCGATACAGGCGCCGCATTTGATCAGAACACATCATGGATTGCGATGGCATCTCAGATGATCGTCGGCTTGTCGATTGATCAGATCTTTGGTTGCAAAGCAATTGGAAACACAGTGGACATCGTTCTGGACTCCAGTTCATCAACAAAGCTTGGGTGCCAGATCCAATTCTGTGAGGACATCACTTTTGAGGGAAACACCATTGCACGAGGAGGCCAGCGGTACTTGTTCGTCAATAACTCGAACCGAGTGTTTGTTCGTGGCAACACTTTCAAGGCTGGCACAGTCTCGATGGTGCGTGATGCGGTGAATTACAACATCACGGTGTTGGGCGAAGACACGGCGTATCCTGAGAACATTGTAAGCACCAACCCGCAGGCGTGGCCATGCTCGCTTTATGCGATCTTTACGGCAAGCTCTCCCGGTTACAACGCCAGTCTGCCATACAACAACTGCCGGATCATCTTCAAGGACAACAGCGTTATCCCAACGCCAAACAATGAACTGAAGACGTTGACCAATGGTGCTGCTATTTTCTCGGATCAGTACTCACGCCCAGAGTCACAATTCGGACCGGCGGTGGTGCTAAAAAACAACTGGGTTGGCGAAGGGTATACTGATGTCGTCAACTGGCCAATCCCCGTGCTCGACTACTCGCAGAAGTGGAGCAACAACGGTCAGGATTTTACCGGCTATCGCTTTCACATCGACACCAATCAGTCGGGTGGGTCTTCACGGTTGTTCGACATTGCGGCTGGTAACGCGACTTATCTGTACCTTCGCAAATGGTTGTCTGTCACGTCAAACACTTTAGTGATAGGTGCTCCGAATAAAGCATTTCTCGTTACCGTTGTTCAACTCATTAGCGGCGTTCCAACACAGGTTCCTGATCCAGCTTTTGCATTAGCGGCGGTTCCAATTGGCACTTTCGTCCGCTGCACGGCATTAAACTCATCTAATGTGGTTCAAGGATTCATAGAAGGGCGTGTTGCGACATATAACTCAGGCGATAGAGCATTCAGTATGCTGGCGACGTATGCAGAAGGAACGCCGGGAACATACACGAACTGGTCGATCCAATTCGACACCAGCGCGCTGTTCGTCGATAAGCTCTCCAAGCTCAACCTCCGCTCGGACGTGGTGCTGGACTACCACACAGGCACCAAGATTGGCACGGCGGCGACGCAGAAGCTCGGATTCTGGAATGCGACGCCGGTAGCGCAGCCAGCGGCTATCGCTGCTCCTACAGGAGGGGATCTCACTTCGACTCAGGCTAAGCTGAACGAAGTGCTAGCTGCTTTACGAGCCACCGGCATCATCGCTACCTAAGATTGACATCCCCCACGCAATTAAGCCATGGCCACACAAACCTTCAGCCTCGCAGCAGGCGCAACTAGCGCGTCCTTGACGGTCACGCCCAACACCATCTACGGCATCGAGACAAGCCTGCCTGTGTACGTGCTAGCCAGCAACGGCGCGCTCATTGCTGAGATGGGAACCAAGGATGCAATCAACATCATCCCGACCAACACGCCGATCACGATCAAGGCAAAGGACTCGAACACCGCGACCAGCACGGGCACAGTAGTCGGCGCTTAACGCATGACATCCCGCATCACATCCTTCATCGCGCCGGCCATTCCGGTCCAGATTCCGGTGGCCTACTCACCATCGGATGAGCTGTTGATGCTGATTGGTGCGGCGCTCGGTGGTGCGGCTCCAGTCGGCGACACGTTCGTGCTGGTCGGATCGGGTGCGGACCTCGTGCTGGACGGTGGCGGGAACAACGTAATTTACTCTTAAAAGTCATGGCTAACCAAAACCTTTCGCAGTTCACAGAAAAGACTTTCGTAGCGGATGCCGATCACACGTTCATCTGGGACACGGCAGCGTCGATCAGTAAGCGGGTGTCGCGGAACTCGTGGCTCAACTCGGGCACGCTCACGTCCGACGCACCCGTCACGATCAGCCAGACGTGGAACAATGCGGCGGTGGCGTTTACCGGGTTGAAGGTGAATGCGGTTAGCACTGCGAGCGCGGCTGGCTCTTTGCTTGCAGATTTTCAGGTTGGCGGAACCACTAAACTCAAGATTACAAAAAATGGTATGCTAACGCATACTGACACACTCGGCAACCTTGTAGGTTTTTATTCTAATAATAATAATACATACTTTGTAGCAAGCGATAGTTCCTCGGATAAAGTCATGGGATTAAACCATGGCAATTCCATATTATTCTTAAACAGTAGCGGGGCTCTTGCTTGGACTAATCAGGCCAGAGGCGCGTTCAATGAGTCTGCTTATGTCGACACCATCCTCCTCCGCGACGGAGCCCCCAACACCCTAGCCCTGCGCAACGGCGCGGGCGTTCCTCAAACATTTCGTGTTTATAACACGTTCCTAGGAACGACTGCGAACGAATGGTTTGAGATCGACTGGAAAACAAGCCCCGGAACTGTGCGCCTTTTTACCATGCACGGCGGTACAGGCGTTGCAAGAAACATAGATATATCAGCAGGTGGAACACTTTACTTTGGAGCTGGAACAAGTTCACCGATTAGAATGTATTCCAACGGGGTTGAGCGATGGAATGTTTCGGCAACAGGTCACTTCATCGCAGCTGCCCACAACCAATACGACATCGGCGCGAGCGGTGCGAATAGTCCGAGGAATGTTTATGTGGGGAATAGTGTTGCCGTTTCTAATAGCGCAACAATTGGCGGAGGAGCGGGAATAATTGTGGCATCTGGAAAAGATATTGGATGGGCTAGCAATAGAAACAGCATATATGGTGGAGATACAGACGGAATTATAAAAATAACAAATTATGCCGCAACTGATTTTAACCGCCTTCAATTCGGCGGCACCACCAACCTCTTCCCAGCGATCAAGCGCAGTTCAACTACTTTACAGGCCCGCCTTGCGGATGACTCGGCATTTGCTCCAATCCAAGGTAAGCTGACTACGGACACCGCATACACTGGTACAGTAGTCGCCGCCACTGGCTACATCACAATTTATGACTCAACTGGAACCGCCTACCGCGTTCCTTGCGCCGTCTAACCAAACAAACTCATGGCCATTCAACCAGAACAACCAATCGTCGTCCCCGCCGTTCCCGAAAAGACCTACACGGAGCAATGGGTGTACAACCTCGTCGTCCACGCGCCGACCCTTACCACCGGCAACGTGCGCATCGAGCTACTGCCTTACGATCCAGCTACCCAAGAGATCGGACCCGGCACGCTCAATCAACCGGTCTACACCGACAAACTCTGGGAAGCCGTCGCTGCGGTGCCAGAAGTCGCTATCGCCTTCCAAGCGGTGATTGATTGCGTGGCTCCGCTGCGGACGTGGATCGAAGCGCAGAATGCGCCGGTGCCAGAACCTCCTGCTGAGTAGGCACTTGATTATTCCTCCCACCCTCCTACCATAGCGGCGCATGAAACCAACAATCGCACTATCGCTCACAGAAACCGAAGCCGTTGACCTCAGCGGCTTAATCGACATCGCCGTCAAGGCTGGCGGCATCAAAGTCGCCGGTGTCGCGTCCGGCATCCACCAGAAGTTGTTCGACGCCTGCGCGCCATTCCGCAAGGATGAAGCCGCACCACTAGTTGATGCTGAAGTAGTCGGCTAGATCCAGATCTTCCATTCGGAGGTCGGGGGGACCAGAACCGGGTGAAGAGACCCGCATCCTTTTCTCATGGAGGGTGCGGGTTTTTATGTACTTTTGATCTTTTTTTGTTGACGGTGCTATCAAAGCGTTTACAACTGCAACCACTCAATGAACAACAAAGCGATCAACATCCGCATCACAAAGGAACTGCGCGACAAGCTCAAGGCAGCCGCTAAGGATGCCGGGATGCCGGTCAGCGTGTTCCTTCGCATCGTTTTAACCCGTATCGTGAAACAATGAAACCACAACCAAAGCCAAACGACTGGAAAGAAGTTTATGACGCAGCCGCACGTCGCCGTCAGATGCAGGAATACGAGTACCAGAAAGGCGACGGGCTTGGCGGGTGTCTCTGTATCCTCGTCGTTACCGTGCTCGCCGTCATCGTCTACAGCGCACTTTTCTTTGCTTGGATATGAAACACTACGCCGTTTACATGGCCACCACGACCGGCCAGAACATCCGCACCGTTTACCGCACCTACAGCGAGAAGGCTGCTGGCTCTGCCGCTAGACGGAAGTCCGATTTCCTCAGCCTGATCAAGGTCGAAGAGATCGAAGCGCCGGTCAGCAAGACCAAAGAGAACCGCCGCTACTGGGTGGTGACCTGCTTAGATATGCAAGGTAAGCGCCTTGAATTGTTCTCGACGAGTGCAACCCAGAACGCGGTCAGGAACAAAATGAACATGCACCCGCACTGCGACACAATCCTCAAGATCGAGGAGACGTGCGAGTCTGATTACACAGCACGCAAAGCTAAGAAACCATGAACAATCCTGTAAGCGGTGAGAGCAGCGCCAGAGGTTACTTCAGCCTCATATTGCGTTTGACCGGGCAGACGTGGCAATCCGCCGCCCCGGAACTTTGGGAACGCTTGGAATTTGGCTGGGCGAGGCCTGGCATGGCAGTGCGCGGCAAGGCCGGGCTTGGCATGGCGGGGCTTGGAATATGGCCAGGTGGGGCAGGGCACGTCCGGGCGTGGCAGGGCGGGGCCGGGCAGGGAATCTGGTTAGGCGAGGCATGGCGAGGCGGGGCCTGGCGCGGCTGGGCAAGGAATATGGCTCGGCGTGGCACGGCTTGGCCGGGCGCGGCAAGGCTCGGCAAGGCAAGGAACAAGGGCGGGCACATCCGCAAGAACAACAAACCAACAACAACCCAATGGAACAAACACACAGCAACGCAATTATGAACCACGCCGGCGCTCTTTATGCGGCGTACATGGCAGCAGCTAAGAAAGAACGGGCCGGTATTTATGCGCCACCATGGCCAGAATTCGTGTGCGACCCACTCAACAAGGTCAGCGTCGGCTGCTGGATCGCGGTGGCGAAGGTCGCCGTCAAGATGGAGAACGATGCGCGGGATAATGCGCTTTAGCCATGGGCACCTACTACACAAAAGACGCCGACGGCATGAGATACGGCATCATGACTTTGGCAAACATTTACCAGTTCAAAGGCTTTACTTTTGAGTTTCACCCATTTCTCGGGCCGCTCAAGGTTAACAAGAATTTTGAACCGGCTGCCGCAATGGGGCGCAAGTTCTTCAAGGTTTACTCTGAGTGGGATAAGCTCACCAAAGAAGAGAAGGCAGAAACCCAGATTTTCGGATGACTACGAAACAAGCACTTATCGACATCATGCTCCAGCAGCGAGAGACAATCAATTGGCTGCGGGCCTACGATCGAAGCATCTACGAAATCAGCCGGGAAGCGATCACGCGGCACCAAGAAGAACGAGACTATTGGAAAGTGCGGTGTGCGGAAGCCGAGAACAACCTTATCAACATTAAACTATTCGGAAAATCATGAGCGGCGGACGATTCGACTACAATCAGTACAAGCTGCAATATCTTGCAGAGGACATCCAAGAGATCATTGAGCGCAACAACCCGCTCAACCCTGGGGACCGGCACAGCCCAGAGATCATTGCACGGTACAAAGAGGCGGCCTACAACCTCGAACGCACCTATCAGATGGTGCAGAGGATCGACTGGCTCGAAAGTTGTGACGACGGCCCGGAGTCCTTCATGGAGCGATGGGATGCGGAAGTGCCGCCAAGTTGGGAGGAGACGTTCAAATCAAAGCAACAATGAGCACAGCAGCACCAATCACCGACGCCGTTCAAGCGGCTATCTATTATGCAGAATTTACGGACTCCACAATTTCGGAGTACCGCTGGGCTTGCGACAAATTGGAGCCTTTAATTACGGATCAAGACAGGCTGCGCATATCTCCGCTGATGTCTGTTTCCGCACGGATTTTGGCTAATGAAGTGGTGCGGTTACGGGCGGAATTAAACAATAATTAAACACGAATTAAACACGAATTGAACACAATGAGCAGCGAACAAAAATATCTCGACCTCATGCACGAGGTCTATCAAGACGGCGAGTGGCGCGCAGACCGCACCGGCACGGGCGTCTCATCGCTATTTGGCAGGCAAGTCATATATGACTTGAAGGACGGGTTTCCTTTATTGACGACCAAGAAGATCCACTGGAAATCGGTGGTGCATGAGTTGCTTTGGTTTCTCAGGGGATCGACCAACATCGCATACTTGCAGGAGCACAGCGTCACGATCTGGGACAAGTGGGCTGATGGGTACGGCGATCTCGGCCCGGTATACCCTGAACAATGGCGTCACTGGAACAGTGTCTACTATGGCAAACAATCTGAAGACCAGATTAAAAACCTGATCGACGGGATCAAGAAAGACCCATACAGCCGCCGTCACATTGTCACCGCGTGGAATCCAAGCCAGCTTGCAGACATGGCACTCCCACCGTGCCACTGCTTCTTCCAACTCTACGTCCACCAAGATGGCACGATGGCCCTTCAGCTCTACCAGCGCAGCGCCGACATCTTTCTCGGGGTGCCGTTCAACATCGCGTCTTATTCTTTGCTCCTGATGATGATCGCACAAGTCACCGGCTACCGTGCGGGCCGATTCATTCACACGATGGGGGACGTGCATTTGTACCGCAATCATGTCGATGCCTACTTTGTCCAGAAAGACCTCACGATTTTTCCGCCCCCTACCGTAACCCTGAACCCCGAGATCAAAAACATCTTCGACTTCAAATTCGAGGACATCAACCTCGACAACTACAACCCGCACCCCGCTATTAAAGCACCTGTAGCCGTATGAGCGAAACCTTAACACCGCAATCAACGTGGCCGCTAGTCGTCTCTTTTGGAGGCGGCACCAACAGCGCGGCCATGCTGATTGAGATGACCCGCCGCAAAGTAGTCCCTGATCTGATTACCTTTGCCGACACAGGTGGCGAGCTGCCGGAAACCTATGCTTTTGTTAAAGAGTTCTCTAAATGGCTGGTCGAACGCGGGATGCCAGAGGTGACTTGGGTGCGATACGAAAAGGAAACGCTAGAAGCCAACTGCATTCGGCAGACGATGCTGCCGAGCTTGGCTTATGGATTCAAGGGGTGCAGTCAGAAGTACAAAATTCAGCCACAGGAGAAGTACGCCAACAACTGGCTGCCAGCCAAAACGATTTGGAAGGCTGGCGGTAAGGTTATTAAACTGATCGGCTACGACGCCGGAGAACACCACCGCGCAAAAATCCCGCAAGATGCAAAGTACGTGTACGCTTACCCATTGGTGGAGTGGGGATGGGGGCGCAAAGAATGCGTGGCTACGGTTCAGTCCGCCGGATTTATTCCAGCCAAGTCGGCGTGCTTCTTTTGTCCCGCATCAAAGAAATGGGAAGTGCTCGCTTTGGCAAAGTCTCACCCGCAGCTATTGGAGCGAGCACTAGAGATGGAACGCAACGCCAAGTGCGAAGTAGTAAAAGGTTTGGGCCGCAATTGGAGATGGGAAGATTTGGTCAAGGCAGACAGTATGCAGATGAAGTTATTTGATGATTTACCGGATGAAGTGCCTTGTGGGTGCTACGACGGAGAAGTGACGGAGGAGAAACCATGAACCCCAAACCCACC
>CAIUZV010000250.1 GCA_903903735.1 uncultured beta proteobacterium
AAAAT
The DNA here is from genome assembly GCA_903903735.1 of uncultured beta proteobacterium. Lineage (GTDB taxonomy): Bacteria > Pseudomonadota > Gammaproteobacteria > Burkholderiales > Burkholderiaceae_B > Zwartia. Next base: position 6 of record CAIUZV010000250.1, read on the forward strand.
ATCCCAAATACCTAATCCGGTCAGGCTCCACATCACAATCCCAAAGAGCCACCAACCCGCTGGAGATGACGAGTTGAGTGCGGCGAGCGGTGCGAATAGACCGAGCGCAACGCATAGACCGAATACTGCAAAACGGGGGACGAGCGTATTCATCGTGAATGCTCCAAAATAACGTGTCGAATCTCTTAGGTTGGAAGTTGCTGACTGATCCAAGCAATTAATAAAGAAATTGTAAAAACTGACAGAACAGTTGAAACGAGGATTGCTTGTGCGCTCGCGTGGGCATCGCGCTCGTATATTTGCGCCATCATAAAGGGACCCGTCCCCACGGGTAGGGCCGAGGCCAAGATCGCGACGAGTTGCCAAAGTCGTGGCATGTCGAAAACGTATAGAACAAAGAATGCGGTTAAGGCTGGCTGAACAAGTAGTTTGAGTAGGGCAATACGTATCACGATGGGGTTGCGACCCCAGCCAGAGGTTTCGCCAAGGAAAAGACCAATCGCGATCAAGGCGCAGGGTGTGGCAGCATCGCTGATGAGCTCAACGTATCGGCCAATCGCAAGTGGCATCTCAAGCTGAAAATAAGACCAGCCAAGCCCCAAGGCTGGCGCAAGCAACAGCGGATTACGCAGCATCGAACGTGCAACATTTTTAATTGCTGTGAGCGGGGTGGCGTGTGAAAACCTATGTAAGTCTGCAACCATGATGGTGGCAGCAAACAGCACCGAGACGGTAAAGAGAGTGGTGATAATGGAAGGCCCCAAGCCGCCTTTGCCGAACACCATTAAGCAGAGCGGGATGCCCATGAAGCCTACATTGCTGTAGGCTGAGCTCATGCCGTTAATGATGTTGTCTAGCCCCGATTCTCCCTTGCTGCGTGCGATGAGTGCATAAATCGCAGCGGTGCAAAATATACCTAAACCGAAGGCCGCAAAAAAACCAGGCTCTGCAAGGTCGCTCAGTGGTGTGGTCGACATTGTTGAAAAAAGCTGTGCGGGTAGCGCAAGGTAAATGACGAAACGATTGAGACCTTCTCGGGTGGTGGCACCAAGAAAGCCAGCCTTTGTGCAGAGCCATCCAGTAAGGATCAGCGCAAAGACGGGGAAGGCAGCATTAATAACCGCAGCAAACATGAGTCTCGAGGGGGTGGGTCAATGACGTTTAAGTGTAACTTGCGGTCAAATACAGGGATAATTTGGCAAATCTAAACGTTAAGTGAAAAAAAAGGCAAACTGATGAAGATGTCCGATGATGGTTCAGGCCACGCATCGCGCGCTCACGTGTCGCCCTTTCGGGTGGAGACAGGGTCTTGGGCCGAGTTTCAGTCGAGAGCCAGTGCGGTGCGGTTTGAGGTTTTCGTGCGCGAGCAGCAGGTCCCGATCGAAGAGGAGTTGGATGCGATGGATGCGCAGTGCTTGCACGCACTGGCGTTTGATGCGGCGGGAGAGGTCGTCGGCACAGGGCGTCTTTTGCCTGACGGTCACCTTGGTCGAATGGCGGTGCTGAGCGCTAGTCGGGGAAAAGGTGCAGGGGCTGCGATTTTGTTGTGCTTAATCGACGGCGCACGTGCGATGGGATTTGACGAGGTTGTGCTGTCCGCCCAAACCCATGCAAAGGGCTTCTATGCCAAATATGGCTTTATAGAGGAGGGGGAAGAGTATTTGGATGCAAATATTACACACATCCTGATGCGTAAAAAAACGCTTTGAAGCTGCAAGCAATAGCTAATATGCTTTACACTGCGATGGTGCCCAGAAGAGGACTCGAACCTCCACACCTTGCGGCACACGGACCTGAACCGTGCGCGTCTACCAATTCCGCCACCTGGGCCTATCTGTACTCAGAAGCACCGCATTATAAG
>CAIUZV010000251.1 GCA_903903735.1 uncultured beta proteobacterium
AGCCTTTTCAATGACGCGAACATAGTAGGGCTGGATCGGGAAGTTGTTCACGCCATACTTGAAGGGGCCGCGCACCGAGGAAAAGTCAGCCTTTTTGAGTGCAGCGAGCACCGCACCGCGATCCGCCACTTTTCCGCCGACGGCCTTAACCGCAGCGTCAATCGCCATGATTGTGTCGTAGGCTTGGGCAGCATAAACGGAGGGCTGACGATTGTTGTATTCCTTACGGAAAGCAGCAACAAACGCTTTATTTTGCGCATTATCCAAATCATGGGCCCATTGCGCGGTGTTAAACATGCCGATCATCGGATCACCCACTGCGCGAATCACATCTTCGTCCGCCGAGAAGCCAGGCCCCACGATTTTGACGCTTTGATTCAGTCCAGCCGATACAAACTGCTTAATAAAGTTAATCCCCATGCCACCTGGTAAGAAAATGTAAATCGCGTCGGGCTTCGCATCACGAATCTGTGCCAGCTCTGCGGCATAGTCGATTTGCCCAAGTTTGGTGTAAACCTCCTGGCTTACAGCCGTCTTGTACCCCCGCTTGAAACCGTTCAACGCATCCTTGCCCGCTGGATAATCGGGGGCCATGATGACCATTTTCTTAAAGCCACGGTCTGCAGCGACCTTGCCGGCAGCTTCGTGAAACGCATCGTTCTGATAGGACACGCCGAAAAAATAGTCATTACACTGGGCGCCCGCGAACTGACTGGGGCCTGGGTTGTTCGACAGGTAAGGGACTTTAGCGGCAAAGAGCGCTGGGCCAACGGCAAGCGCCACGTTCGAACCAATCGGTCCGGTAAAGAAATCGATTTTGTCGCGCTGTATGTAACGACTCACCAATTGACGGGCTTGATCGGGGTTGCCGCCCATGTCTGCCTGGATAAACTCAGCCGGCTGCCCACCAAGTTTGCCGCCTAACTGCTTGATCGCTAAGTTGAAGCCGTCACGCGCCTCGGCACCCAAGGCGGCAAACGGGCCCGAGAGGTCGTTTGCAATTCCAACCTTAATGGGGGTCTGAGCCATCACCAGGCACGGTAACAACGCGGCGGCTGCGAACAGTTTTTGAATCAGGCGCATCTCTGGGTCTCCTTGATTTTTAAAGCCTGTGAAACAGGCCTTGCACGGGCAAAATTTATCACGGCAAATAGTAGCAGGAGAGTGGTATTTTGCCATCCCAAGGCAAAGAGCCCACGCTAATGACCAACGGGCATATCCAGCCCCAAAACAGGTCATAATTGCGTTTTGTTGACTCTATTCTGTGACCCACCATGGCCGTTAACCTGCATATCCCAAAAGATGACGCTGTCTACCCCGTCCCCGGCGTCGAAATCGGTGTAACCGAAGCCGGCATCCGTAAAGCGGACCGACGCGACTTAACTGTCTTTAAATTAAGCCCCGGTTCAACGGTCGCCGGTGTGTTCACCCGCAATAGATTTTGCGCAGCACCCGTACTCGTCTGCCAGGAACACTTGGCAGCAGGCACAGCGATTCAAGCCTTGGTCATTAACACGGGCAATGCGAACGCAGGCACGGGCGAGCCAGGTCTGAAAGCCGCCTATGAAACCTGCGATGCACTGGCCAAACTAATGGGCTTAACAAGCCAGCAAATCCTGCCTTTCTCGACGGGTGTGATTCTTGAACCCCTCCCCGTTGACCGCATCAAAGCGGGATTGCCAGCGGCGTTAAAGAACCTGAGCGCCAATAATTGGGTGTCCGCTGCACACGGCATCATGACGACCGACACCTTACCCAAGATTCATTCGCAACGCGTCACCTTGGGCGGAAAGACAATTACCCTGACCGGCATTAGCAAAGGCGCCGGCATGATCCGTCCGAACATGGCCACCATGCTGAGCTATCTCGCGACCGACGCTGGCATTGCGCAACCCTTGCTGACACAACTCGCACGCGAAATCGCTGATGTTTCGTTTAATCGCATCACCATTGATGGTGACACCTCAACCAACGATTCCTTCATCGTCATCGCCACGGGCAAAAGCGGCCTGATGATCGACAGCACCACGCATCCAGAATATGCACCACTCAAGGCTGCACTTGCCGCAGCAGCCACCGATCTGGCACAAAAAATTGTGCGAGACGGCGAAGGCGCGACCAAGTTCATGACGATCCGCGTCGAAGAGGCCAACTCATCGGCCGAGGCACTTCAGGTGGCTTACGCCGTCGCGCACTCGCCTCTGGTCAAGACTGCATTCTTTGCCAGCGATCCAAACCTGGGTCGCATCTTGGCCGCCATCGGCTACGCCGGGATCACTGACCTCGACGTCAGTGGCGTCAAACTCTGGCTCGGCGATATTTTGGTTGCCACACAAGGCGGTCGTAACCCCGCCTATCAAGAGGCCGATGGCCAGCGCGTCATGAAGGAAGCCGAGATTCTGGTGCGCATCGCGCTTGGTCGCGGCAAGACCACCGAAACCGTGTACACCTGCGACTTCTCGCACGAGTACGTCAGCATCAACGCCGATTACCGCTCCTGATTCAGAATGAAACCTACTACCGACAACAACCTCCCCATGGCCGATCTTCTGGCACGCGCCACGCGCGTCTTGGCTCAGCTCGAAGCTTGGCTACCTCCGGCTCCGCCCCCCATCAACTGGGAAGCCCACGCTTTTCGTTGGCGCAAACGTGGGTCTTCCCATGGTTGGCTTGACGCGATCGCCAATGTGTCGTTGATTAACCCCGAAGATTTACAACACATCGAACGCCAGAAGGACATCATCGACCGCAACACGCGTCATTTTGTCGAAGGTAAGCCGGCCAATAATGTACTGATGACCGGCGCACGCGGCACGGGCAAAAGTTCTCTCGTCAAAGCGATGCTCGCGAGTTACGGCGATCGCGGTCTGCGGCTGATTGAAGTCGACAAGGCAGATCTCGGCGATCTCGCGGATATTGTTGATCTTGTCGCTGCGCGCCCAGAAAAATTTGTTGTCTTTTGCGATGATCTCTCCTTTGAAGAAGGCGAGTCGGGCTACAAAGCGCTCAAGTCAGTTCTCGATGGCTCTGCCGCCTCAAGTGGCAACAATGTGCTGATCTACGCCACCTCAAACCGCCGGCACTTGATGCCCGAATACATGAGTGAAAACCTTGCCGCCCGCCACCAAGCGGATGGCGAAGTGCATCCCGGCGAAACGGTAGAAGAAAAAATCTCGCTATCCGAGCGCTTTGGTCTTTGGCTGTCGTTCTATCCCTTTAAGCAAGACGATTATCTAGATATCGTTGCGCACTGGCTTGAGACCCTTGGTTGCTCAAAGCAAAGTATCGCCGAAGCACGCACCGAGGCGTTGCAATGGGCGCTTGAGCGTGGCTCACGTTCTGGTCGCGTCGCCTGGCACTTTGCGCGCGATTGGGCCGCCCGGCATGCCTGAAAAAATTATCGACGTCGCAGTGGGTGTCTTGCTGCGATCCGATGGCACTGTGCTGTTGGGCAATCGTCCTGCAGATAAACCTTGGCCCGGGTGGTGGGAACTGCCTGGCGGCAAGCTCGAGCCGGGCGAATCAGTCATGCGAGCACTTGCGCGTGAACTGCGTGAAGAGCTGGGCATACAACTACACACCGCTACGCCTTGGGTGACCTACGTGCACGCGTACCCCACTACGACCGTCAGACTCGCCTTCTGTCGCGTAACGGGGTGGGACGGCGAGCCGCAAGGTCTGGAGGGGCAGCTTCTGCGCTGGGTACCGTTGAGCGATGCGCTCGATGTACCCAAACTGTTACCGGCCACCTACCCGCCACTGCGCTGGCTGCACTTGCCCGAGGTCTATGCGATTTCAAGTGCGGGATCCCCGCAAGGCCTGACCGCGTTCAAACAACGTCTGACGCAAGGCCTGCAAGAGGGGGTCAGCCTATTGCAATGGCGCGAACCCGGCTGGCCCGACGGTCCCGCAAGCGCCAGTCTGCAACAAGCTTTTGAAGAAGTGCTGGCGCAGTGTCGCGCCGCAGGCGCTCGTGTGTTGGTCAATAGCGTGCATCCAGCTGCATGGTGGGCACAGGGCGACGGGGTGCACTTGCGGGCAACCGATGCCCAATCACTAAGCGTTCGCCCGGAGATGCCCGCAGGACATCTAGTCGGCGTCTCAACACACAACCTGCCTGAACTGCAGCACGCTCGCAAGCTAGAGGCTGATTTTGCGGTGCTCGGGCCCGTGCTGCCAACGGCATCTCATCCAGGTAACCCCGGGATAGGCTGGGACGAGTTCGCGCGACTCAATCAACAAGCGGGTATGCCTGTTTACGCGCTCGGCGGGCAATCCGCCGATACGCTTGCGCAGGCTCAATCAGTTGGTGGGCACGGCTTTGCTGGGCTGCGTCGTTGGATTACCTGAGTCGTCCAAGCGTTTAAGATCTTCAGCCGACCATCCACCACCTAGTGACGCAACTAAACGAACGCTTGCAGCGAAACGATTGCCAACCAAGGTAATGTAGGTGCGTTCATTGTTCAGCGCTGTTGTCTCCAGCACCGCCACACTTAAATAATCAATCAAGCCTTGGTCATACTGATTACGCGCCAAACGCAACGATTGCTGGGCCGCCTGCACAGCTAACCGCTGTACCGCCTCCTCTTGCTCAAACACGCGCATCTGGACCATTGCATTCTCAACTTCCTGTAAAGCGGTCAACACGGTTTGTCGATAGATCGCTACTTGCGCATCAAACTGGGCCCGTGTCTGATTGATCTGTGCCTGACGCGCCCCGCCATCAAAAATCAATGCGGCAAGCTGGGGGCCAAGCGCCCAAAACTGAGCCGGTGCAGTAAACCACTGCGTGAAGTCATTACTACGATAGCCTGCATTCGCATTCAAGGTCAGGCTAGGAAACCACGCAGCTGTCGCCACACCGATCTGCGCATTGGCCGCGGCCGTGCGTCTTTCTGCGGCCGCCACATCAGGACGACGCTCGAGTAACTCTGAAGGTAACCCTACAGGTACAACTGGCGGAACCAGCGGGATCTTTTCCGCCTTAATTGCAAACGTTGAGGGAGCCTGTCCGAGCAACACGGCCACAGCGTTCTCGAAAATTGCGCGCTGCTGCTCAAGATCAATCAACTGCGCACGCGTGCTTTCTAGCTGAGTCCGTGCAACCGACACATCGCCTTGCCCGGAAATGCCAGCGTTATAACGATTTTGCGTGAGCTTGAGCGCGCGCTGATAGGCATCAACCGTCGCAGTCAGTAATCTGCGTTGCTCATCCAGAACGCGCACCTGCAAATATGCCAGCGCTAATGCCGTCTGAGCAGTCAACCGGGCACCCGATACATCTGCCGCCAAGGCAAGTTGACTGGCATCGGTCGATTCAATGTTTCGGCGCACACTACCCCAGATATCTAACTGCCATATCGCTTGCGCACCCACTCCATAAGAGTTGCTTGTTACGCTTGCGCTTGACGCTGAAGTAGACGCTGCCGAGCCCGCACGCGTCGCGCTTCCAGTCGCTGTCAGCGTGGGCAGCAACGGTGCGCGTGCGCCTTGCGTGACGGCCACGGCCTGACGGAAGCGCGCTTCCGCTAAAGCGATATTCTGATTCGACACATTGAGTACTTGCATCAATTCGGTCAGCGTTGAATCACGATACATCAACCACCACGGCTCACGCGGCGCACTCGCTAGGGCCGGTTGCGCAAGCTTCCACCCAGGCGACTCCTTGAACTGCACCCCGACATCGATGGTGGGTCTGACGTAATCTGGCCCGACCATACAAGCGGTCAAACCAAGTAGCCCAATCAGTGCAACGCTTAAGCGCGCACGTCGCCAAACGCTGACAGCTTTCAAGGACAAAAAATCATTCATCATAGGTGAGGCAAGCCAGGTGGAGCGGACGCAGTCGGTGCAGTCGGATCGGCCGCTGCCGGACGCTTCGCCCAGGGCCGCTTAAGCATCCAAAGCCGGAAACGATCCAAATAAAGATAAACCACAGGCGTAGTGTAAAGCGTGAGTAACTGACTGACGAGCAAGCCACCGAGAATCGTGATGCCCAAAGGCTTACGCAATTCCACCCCTGCACCCGAAGCAAAGACCAACGGCATTGCGCCAAAGATCGCGGCAGCCGTTGTCATTAGAATCGGACGAAACCGGGTAAGACAGGCCTGATGAATCGCATCGCGGGGTGAGAGCCCGAGTCTGCGTTGGGCATCTAAGGCAAAATCAACCATCATGATGGCGTTTTTCTTCACAATCCCAATGAGAAGAAACACACCGATTAACGCAATCAGCGTGAACTCCGTTTTAAGTACCAATAAAGCCAATAAAGCGCCAACGCCTGCCGATGGCAGCGTCGATAAGATTGTTAAAGGATGGATCGTACTTTCATACAGCATCCCCAAAACAATATACATCGTCACTAACGCAGCCAAGATCAACCAAGGTTGATTCGACAGAGCACTTTGCAACGCCTTGGCAGTCCCTTGAAAGCCCGCCTGTATGCGATCACTGGGCAAGTTAATTTCTGCCACCGCTCGTTCAATCGCTACAGTCGCCTGTCCAAGCGAAATATCTGGCGCCAGATCAAACGAGATAGTGTCGGCGGCAAGCAAACCCTGATGGCGCACACTCAAGGGTGAATTGCTCACCTCAAACTTCGCAAATGCCGAGAACGGTACACGCTGACCGGTCTGACTTAACACATACACATCGTTTAAGGAATCAGGGTCCTGCGCAAATCGCGGCGCAACGCCCATGACCACGCGATATTGATTGCGAGAGCCGTACATCACCGAGATCTGCCGTTGGCTAAACGAATTATTGAGTACCGCCGAGATAGCAGCCATCGACACACCGAGGCGTTGCGCTGCGTCTCTATCCACTAAGACAGAGACTTGCCTCCCGCGGTCCTCGACATCGGTATCCACATCAACAAGCTCAGGTAGTTTAGCCAAAGCCTCTTGAACCTTTGGTAACCACTCTTTCAGGTCGGCTAGCTCACTCGCCATTAATGTGAACTGGTACTGAGAACTACTTTGACGCCCACCAATTCGAATGTCCTGCTGAGGCACTAGAAAAAGCCGGGCCCCAGGATTTCCCCCGAGTTGCGGTCGTAAGCGGTTGATCACTTCGCGCACGGAAACCTTACGCTCGTCGAATGGCTTTAATTGCACAGCCAAGAAGCTAAAGTTGCTCCCGCCACGCCCGTTCGCGTAGGCCGTCACGGTGCTGATCGCGGGATCTCGCAACAAAATTTGTCGGAACCGATCTAACTTAGGCTTCATCGACTCAAATGATGTCCCCTCGTCTGCCGAAAAAAATCCTAGCATCATCCCCGTATCTTGTTGCGGGAAAAATCCTTTCGGTACGATGCCGTATAAATAGAAATTCAATCCAATTGTCGCAGCCAGAAGCAGCATCATGATTCGACCGTGACGCAGCGCCCAATCGAGCGACAAAGAATATGCCCTGACGACGGAGTTCAATGCCGCGTCGAGTATGCGTCCAACAAAACCAGGCTTGCGATCCGATGCGCCTGCGTTGTCTTGTTGACGCAACATACGAGCGGCCATCATTGGTGTCAACGTTAGTGAGACAAACATCGAAATCACAATCGCAACCGACAAGGTCACCGCGAACTCTCGGAATAAACGTCCTGGCAATCCACCCATCAACAGAATCGGAATAAACACAGCAATCAGGGAAATGCTCATCGACAACACAGTGAATCCAACTTCCCGCGTGCCACGCAAGGCAGCGCGCTTGACGGACTCTCCACGCTCAATGTGTCGCATGATGTTTTCAAGCACAACAATCGCATCGTCCACCACAAACCCCGTGGCCACAATCAAGGCCATCAAGGACATGGTGTTTAACGAGTAGCCCGCCAAATACATCACACCAAACGTTCCAATCAACGAAACGGGCACTGCAACAGTCGGAATTAAAGCAGCGCGCCAGTTACGCAGAAACAACAGCACAACCAGCATCACCAGACCAATTGCAATGACAAGCGTATTCTCTGCTTCGCGCACGGAGGCTCGAATCGAGGGGGTGCGGTCCTGCGCCACATCGAGTGTGACATCGGCCGGCAACATCGCGCGCATCACAGGCAAGTCCGCACGAATCTGGTCAACTGTCTCAATGATGTTGGCCTTTGCCTCACTGCGCACCAGTACTAAGATCGCCTGCTGTGCATTGAAATATCCAACGTTGAAGGTGTCTTCAACTGAGTCTTCGATCTGCGCGACCTCAGACAAGCGCACCGCTGCACCGTTTCGCCAGGCAACAATCAGCGGACGATAATCGGCCGCCTTCCAAAGCTGGTCATTGGATACGATTTGCCAGCGCAACGTATCGTTTTCTAGAAATCCCTTGGGTCGCGTGGAATTTGCCGCTGCAATGGCTGTGCGCACCGCTTCCAGCGACACGCCGTATTGCGTCAGCTTTTCTGGATCAAGATCAATTCTGACAGCAGGCAATGAGCTGCCGCCAATTTGAACTTCACCGACCCCCTGTACTTGGGATAACTTTTGCTGCACCGTCGTCGACGCAATGTCATACAACTGCCCCTGAGACAAACTTGCCGAGGTCAGCGCAAGCGTCATGATCGGCGCAGCGGAGGGATTCGCTTTTTTATAAGAAGGATTGTTACGTAATCCGCTTGGCATCATAGCGCGCGCCGCGTTGATCGCTCCCTGCACGTCAGTCGCGGCACGATTGATGTCGCGACTCAAATCGAACTGTAGCGTGATGCGCGTTTGACCTGTCGTGCTGCGCGAGGTCATTTCGGTTAAGCCGGCAATCGTGCCTAAGGAACGTTCCAGCGGCGTGGCGACTGTTGCGGCCATTACTTCAGGGCTGGCTCCAGGCATCTCAGCGCGCACCGAAATCGACGGCAAGTCTATTTGCGGCAATGGTGCAATTGGCAAAAGGCTATGCGCCAACATGCCAGCCAGAACGACCCCGAGCCAGATTAGCGTCGTGGCAACTGGCCGAACGATGAAGGGCCCAGACAAACTCATGACGTCGCCTTCCCTGCAGGGCTAGACGCACGCTGGCCGCGTAGGCGGTCAAAGAAAAGATAGATCACAGGCGTCGTGAATAGGGTCAGCACTTGACTCACAATCAGTCCGCCAACCATCACCAACCCCAAGGGTTGGCGCAACTCCGACCCAGTCCCTGTCGACAACATTAACGGAACAGCCCCAAACAAGGCCGCAAGCGTCGTCATCAGAATCGGGCGGAACCGCAAGATCGCAGCCTGCTCAATCGCTTCGCGTGCGGATACCTTCTGCTTACGTTCCGCCTCCAGCGCGAAGTCAATCATCATGATTGCATTCTTTTTGACAATACCAATCAACAAAATAATTCCGATGATGCCGATCATATCGAGATCACGGCCAGACAACTGCAAAGCAAGCAGTGCCCCAATCGCAGCCGAAGGCAAGGTTGATAAGATCGTGACCGGATGAATAAAGCTTTCGTACAACACGCCAAGGACGATGTACATCGTAATCACTGCCGCCAAAATAAGTAGCAAGGTGCTGGACAACGAGGCCTCGTAGGCGCGTGCAGCGCCCTGAAACCGTGTCTGTACACTTAATGGCAATCCAATTTCCTTTGTCGCTTGCGTGACTGAATCCACCGCACTCGACAAGGAGGCGCCAGGTTTCAAGTTAAACGATACCGTGACCGACGGAAATTGATCGAGCCGATTGATGACGAGTGGAGAACGACCCTCTGTCACCTTAACCACGCTTGTCAGTGCGATGGGCTTACCGCTCGTGCTTTTTACGTAAACCGTCGACAGCGATGCGGGATCGCGGCGAAACTGTTCAGGAACCTCAATGACGACACGATACTGATTGGACTGTGTAAATACCGTTGAAATCTGCCGTTGTCCAAACGCGTCGTACAACGCATCGTCGATCGCTGCAGCGGACACGCCCAGTCTTGCCGCAGCATCGCGATCAATATTAATAAAAGTATTGAGGCCATCTTCTTGCATATCGTCAATCACATCAGCAAGTTCCGGCTTATTGCGTAAAGCATCTACTAGCTTTGGTACCCAAACGCTCAGCAGTTCAGGATCGACACTTTCCAACGTGAGCTGATACTGGGTTCGGCTGACACGATCCTCGACCGTTAAGTCTTGAACGGGCTGCAAATAAAACTGCAAACCCGCCACGAACTGAAGTTGCTGTTGCAGGCGCTGCAACACCTCAGAGATCTCAGCGCGCCGTTGACCATGCGGTTTTAAGGCAACCTGTATGCGCCCAGTGTTAACGGTCTCGTTGACACCATCAATTCCAATGAATGAGGATACGCTGCTGACGTCAGGATCTTGCAAGATGGTCTTGACCGCCACTTGCTGTCGCTCAGCCATCGCAGAGAATGCCAAATTCTGCGGCGCCTGAGTCACGATCTGTATCAGCCCAGTATCCTGCATCGGAAAAAAACCTTTGGGTATACCGATATATAACAATGCAGTGAGGACGAAGGTGCCGAGCGCAACGATCAATGTTAGCCCTTGACGTTCCAGTACCCAACGCAGTGCTAAACCGTAAAGCGCAATCAATCGGTCGATCTTGCGCTGAACAGCTTTAGCCACCCAGCCAGCACGATCATGATCGCCCGGACGCAGCAGACGAGCGCACATCATCGGCGTCAGAGTCAGTGAGATGAGCAACGACAATAATATTGCGACCGCGAGCGTGACCGCGAACTCTCTGAATAGCCGCCCTACCACCTCCGTCATAAATAGCAAAGGAATTAACACCGCAATCAACGAGAGCGTCAGTGACACCAGCGTGAAGCCAATTTGTGACGCGCCCTTCAGGGCGGCCTGCATGGGCGTGTCGCCTTTCTCTAAATAGCGGGCAATATTTTCAATCATCACGATCGCATCATCTACAACAAATCCTGTAGCGATCGTCAACGCCATCAGTGTCAAGTTATTGATACTGAAGCCCGCTAAATACATAATGCCAAATGTACCCACTAATGAAAGAGGCACCACAACGCTGGGGATCAAGGTTGCAGTCAGTGTGCGCAAGAACACAAACGTCACCAGCACCACAAGGCCAATAGCAATAAACATCTCAATTTGCACATCTCGAACCGATGCGCGAATGGTCTGCGTGCGATCGGACATCACCGTGACATCTAAATTCGCAGGTAAGGCGGTCCGTAACTGAGGAAGCAAGGCATGAATACGATTGACGACATCGATGACATTGGCCCCAGGCTGTCGCTGCACATTTAGAAGTATCGCGGGTTGTGTGTCTGCCCAGGCTGCGAGTCGCGCATCCTCGGCCTCTATTAACACCGACGCCACATCGGACACACGCAGTGGCGCATCGTTACGATACGTCACCACTAGATCCATATAGTCACTCGGGTTTTTTAACTGGTCGTTCGCGTTGATCGTGGTTGAGCGCACCGGACCATCCAACGTCCCCTTGGGTTGGTTGACGTTAGCCCCCACCACCGCGGTGCGTACATCCGCTAGCGTCAATCCATAGGCCGCAAGCGACTGCGGATTCGCTTGAATCCGCATCGCCGGTCGCTGACCGCCCGCCACGCTGACCAGACCAACGCCAGCGACTTGCGATATTTTTTGTGCCATACGCGTGTCAACCAAGTCACGGATTTGTGGCAGGGGCACTGTAGGCGAAGTAATCGCAAGAGTGATCACAGGCGCATCGGCCGGATTGACTTTGTTATAGATGGGCGGGACGGGTAGGTCTCGCGGCAACAAATTGCTCGCAGCATTAATTGCCGCCTGCACCTGCTGTTCCGCCACATCCAAGCGCAAGGAAAGCGCAAACTGCAAGGTAATAATTGAGGCGCCCGCTGAACTACTGGAGGTCATTTGCCGCAAGCCGGGCATTTGTCCGAACTGGCGCTCGAGCGGGGAAGTCACCAAGGCGGCCATCACCTCTGGACTTGCGCCAGGATAAAAAGTTGTCGTTTGGATAGTCGGATAATCGACTTCGGGTAGCGAAGCAACCGGCAACCATCGATAGGCAATCAAGCCCGACAGCAACAACGCAATCATTGCCAGGGTTGTGGCAACGGGTCGTAGGATAAATGGACGCGAAAGGTTCACGGCCGAGCAGACTCCGGCGCACCGGCAGGACGTCGGGCGGGTGCGTTCTGATCACCCGCAGCACCGGGGGCCCCGATCACCCGAACTTTGGCACCAGCACGCAGCCTGTCTGTGCCTTCAAGCACGACTCGGTCGCCCACTTTGATGCCTTCCAGAATCACGAGACGCTCACCACTACGATCACCGATCTTGACAGGTTTAACCGAAGCGAGGCCATCAGACTCCACAACATATACAAAGGCGCCACGATTGCCTTGCTGCACTGCCGCCGCGGGAATGGTGAGCGCATCTTGCAAGGTACGCACCTTCATTCGAATATTGACGAACTGGTTTGGAAACAAGGCATCCGTTTGGTTAGCGAACTCAGCCTTGAGCTTGACGGTTCCTGTCGATATATCAATTTGATTATCGATCGACGACAGCTTGCCCTCTGCCAGACGATTCAAGTCGGCGCGATCATACGCATCGACTGCAAGCGTTTGCCCCAACAGCATCGGCGCGCGCACTGCAGGCAAATCATTTTCAGGCAGTGTGAACATGACGGCGATAGGCTGTGTTTGCGTAATGACGACAACACCGGCGGGATCGTTTGCATTCAGTAGATTGCCTGCATCGACCCGACGTAAACCTAGCCGACCCGCGATGGGAGCTGTGATGGTGGTGTAGCTCAGTTGTAAGCGTGCATTGTCTACTGTTGCCTGATCACTTTTAATCAACCCTTCAAATTTCCGTACGAGCGCCGCCTGAGTATCCAGCAATTGTGGCGCAATTGAATCCTGCTTGCGCAAGGTCTGATAGCGTTGCAAATCGCGCTTTGCGTTTTCATATTGCGCTTGGTTTTGCTGCTGGGCACCCAGCGCCTGGTCCAACGCCACCTCGAACGGTCGGGGATCGATGCGGGCCAATACGTCTCCAGCCTTCACGCTGTCGCCCTCTTTAAACAAGACCTCGATCAGTTCGCCTTGAACGCGGCTGCGCACGGTGACTGTATTGAACGCAGTCACCGTGCCTAGGCCACGCAAGTAAATATCAAGATTCTCAGAAATGGCAGCCTGCACGCGCACAGGCACCATGGGGGTCATCCCACCTGGCGGTCCCTTTGGTGCTGCGGGCTTACCGGCGTCACTCTGCCACCAATACACTCCGCCTACCAACACCGCCAACACTAAAACAATCCAAACCCATGGCACCCGGCGGGTGGACCGTGAAGGCAAATGCTCAGACATAGGGATTCCAACCGGCCCTTAGAGGGCGCAAAGAGTCATTTTGAAGTTGACGTCATGCGTCACCGCATGGGGTCGATGCTCGCCATCCTGCGCAGAATAGCGAATCCAGACCATGTATTTGTTAGCACTGATTTCAGGAAAAACACTGAGGGACGGATCAACCCATACGCGCAAAAGCTGATAGGTTTTCCCCGCTAGCATTTGTTGAAACGCACCCTTGGGCGCAACGGCGTCGGTCGCTTGCCCCGTCTCACGCAACAATCGCATCACCATCGAAATTCCGGCATGCAGCGGCATGAGCGTCGACATCCAACGTTGCAAGTCGTTACAACGTTCGGCTTCTGTACAGTACTGCCAAGCATGAAAAGATGGCATATCCACTTGCGTTCCGCCACCGGGCAAGGCGAGTCGTCCACGCAAACTACTTAGCCACTCGTTGGCACGTAATTCCTGCCCTGTCTTTCCAGCGGCATTCAGGTTCGCGATCACCTTATCGAGTTCGACAAGCATATTCGCTAAGGTTTTTTCATCGACACTCGGATGGTCTTTCAGCGACGAAAGAACGTTGCGCTGACGTTCCAAATCCTGCAAGACACCACCTTTAACGTCTGTGCGCTCCGTGGCATCAAGCAAATCAAAAAGCGCCGCTAAGGCTACCTGATGGTGTCGTGCGTCACCGGGCTTCGCGAAAAATATCATCCGGTCAAGCAAAGACTCCAGACGCATCAGCGCACGGATTCGCTCGTTAAAGGGATATTCAAAAAGAATCAAAGCTATTTGTCGCTAAAGGCAGGCGATGCACCAAAAATAAGCGCATTTAGCCAGATACCGATAGGTTACACCACCCCTCGTGCAGGACCAATACCTGTTTTTCAAGTTCCTCTACTGTGGTGCTTGCCGAATTGACAATTATATCGTCGGCAACCGCTAATCTTTGCGCTCTGGTCGCTTGGGCGTCAAGAATTCGGCGAATCGTATCAGTTGGGATCCCCGAGCGTGCCTGAACGCGCGCGATCTGGGTTGCCTCGTCGCAATCGACTACGCACAAGCGATCAATTCGATCCCGCCACCGGCCAGACTCCACCAAGAGTGGGACAACAAACACTGCATATAAGCCCGTCGCTGCCTTGGCCTGAACCAAGACTTCCTGAGCAATAAGGGGATGCAAGATCCCTTCTAAGGTGACGCGTTCGGTGGGGTTAGAGAACACGAGCTCTCGCATCCGTGCACGATCAAGCGCCCCCTCGGGACCAATCACGTCAGACCCAAACGCCGCCCGGATCGGCGCAATCGCAAGGCCCTCTGGGGCTGTCAGGGCATGAGCAATCTGATCCGTGTCGATCACGCTGGCGCCCCACCCTGCCAATAAATTAGCAACGTAAGTCTTACCAGAACCAATTCCGCCGGTCAGACCAAGCTTGAACATACAGCGACTCCTTGTTACCCCTTCAATTTACCTGCACAACATCACCAGAATACCGCCTAGCGCCAGCGCTGGCCCAAACGGCCGAGGCGCCCGGAAATGTTGCCGCCCACACACATGATCCCAGACAGCAGTGATACCTAGCCATACAGACGCAACCAGCCAGACGGTTGGCAAAGACCACAACCCCAGCCAAGCGCCCATCGCCGCCGATAGTTTAAAGTCACCGCGCCCCATCGCCTCACGACCCGTCACGCAATGAAACACGGCCGCCAAGAGCCACATGACAATATAGCCCGTGGCTGCCCCTGCCACCGAGTGCTCGAGCGAAACCCATCCCCCGCACAAGCTAAACAACAGCCCTAGCCAGAGCATGCCCAGGGTCAAGCGATCGGGCAGCAAGCCCGTCTGGGCATCAATGCGCGCCTGCAGTAACAGGAGACTACAAAACAGAGAACCCGACCACAGGGCTTCCCACAACACTGAGCTGCGCAATGCGTTGGACCCAGCAACAGCCGCTCCGCACATCGCACTAGCCAGCAACAGCTGGACGTCCAATCTTTGGGCCTGCGCGGTTTGCGTCGACGGGAAGCCATGACCAGGAGCGATCAAGCCCCAGGCGAACCAACAGCGGCTGAAGATTTGCCGCACAACCCCTACGAGCGAACAACCTAAAAGCAATCCGGCGACCGCCCCCAGAGCAAGCCAGCCCAAAATTTCAGTAAACATACAAAATCCAGGCAAATTCGTCTGCAGGGAAGCGGGCAAATGCGTAGAATGCAGGCATCGACTCAGTTACGCTCTAGACTCAGGAAGTAAATCATGTTCGGACAAAACAAACTCAACCAGACCCACGTGACTCACCTCTATCGTGTGGCCATCTTGGTCAGTGCGTTGCTCCTGACGGCTTGTGCCCAAATGCAGCAATCCGGGTACTACAACCTTCCCGCGGCGAGCTCAACAACGGACGCCGTGGCGCAAGCTGAGGGCGGCTATTCCTCACAGGCGATACGCGCGCCGAGTCAAATACAGATCGGCTTGAGCTCCTCTGCACCCGCTCAGCAGCAGGCGGGCACAACTGCAACAGCTAAGCCTGCCGAAAGTGCTAGCGGCGCTAACGCGACCGGAGCCGGTTCGCCGGACACCTTGCGCTCAGAGCTGGTTCCCGAACCGCAAACCTTTGCCGGAACACTCCCCTGTTTCCACCCCGAAATGAAGTGTGTGGCACAACGTGTGACGGTTACGGTTTCTCCGAATGGTCGTTGGCGTGCCCGTGCGGCCTACCTCGGACAGAACAACAAGACATCTCAACTGGCGGATCAGGGTTGCTGGCGTGCCACTGCCCAGGCTGTCCCTCGGATCGTTTTGTTAAACGCCGAGAGTAACGTGCGTGCAGAGTTGGCCATGACAAGCACCAATGTGTTGCGCTTGATTTCAATCAACGGTGACTCGCCGAACCTCACCTACACCCTCACGCGTCAACCAGACCTTGACCCAATTAACGAATTAAATAATCAAACATCTCCAAACTGCCCCTGAACCGACGGGGCCTCGCAACTGAGCTCAGGCTGTGTGCAAACATGCCGAGCCAGTTGCACCGCATTACGTACCCCCATCTTGTAAAAAATGCGTGCCCGATGCGCTTCGACAGTACGCATTGAAATACCGAGCTCGATTGCGATCAGCTTGTTTGATTTTCCCTCAGCAACCGGATGAATGACATCGCGTTCACGCGCTGTCAGTGCTTTCCACCCCCCCCCATTCGTTTCGTCAACAACCTTCATGCCGCCTCTCCGTTTCATGACGAGACGCAGTCTGGCACGATGGAGGGGGGACGAAAAGCTGTCAGATCTGACAGGCGGAATAACCCTAGGTACGTATTGACAGAGTCTAGAGCTCTAGATTGTCAATCAAGCGCGTCGCGCCAAGCTTAGCCGCCGCTAACGCCACAAGGGGCTCACCCGCAAGCATCTCAGCCTGCGAAGGCTTATGCAAATCACGGCGTCGGCGAATGGCAATGTAATCAACCATCCAACCCCGAGCTTGCAAATAATCTGTGGATTCTTGCTCAAGGAGCCCAGCATCCGACGCACCTGCCCGCACCTTCGCCTGCATGATGCATAACTGCGCAAACAATTGTGGTGCCTCAATGCGCTCCGTTGGTTGCAAATAAACGTTACGCGATGACAAAGCGAGCCCGTCTGCTGCGCGAACAGTTTCATGCGCAAGGATTTCAACAGGCAACTGGAACTGGCGACACATGTTTCGTATCACCATCAGCTGCTGATAATCTTTTTTTCCAAAGACAGCGACTCGCGGTTGCACACAAGCAAACAACTTGAGGACAACGGTACTCACGCCGCCAAAAAATCCAGGACGACATTCACCCTCAAGAATATCGCCTAGTTCCTGAGGCGGCTGGACCCGATAATTTTGGGGTTCGGGATACAGCTCGCCTTCATTGGGTGCGAACAACGCATAGACGTTTCGATCGCGCTCTAACTTGGCGATGTCGTCACGCAAGGTTCGTGGATATCGATCGAAATCTTCATTCGGACCAAATTGGAGGCGATTGACAAAAATGCTTGCAACGACCGGGTCTCCGTGCTGGCGAGCGAGCTTCATGAGAGCGAGGTGGCCCTCGTGAAGATTACCCATCGTGGGAACAAACGATACCCGCAACTGACCTCTAAGCTGATCGCGCAATTCTTCGATCGTATGTACAACTTTCAATGCATTCTCCGGGCATGCGAGGCGATTAGCCTAAACCGCAGCGCTGGTGTAGGCCAAACGCACATAAATAGGAGCATAGGGCTCAGCCTGCGTAATGTCGAGCAAAGACTCTCGGGACAGTTCAAGCAAGGCAAGGAAGTGCACAACGACAACCGCTACAGCAGCTCCCTCTGCAATCCGCTCCATAAACAACTCACCAAACTCAATAAACCGAACGTCAGATAAACGGCGCAGAATATGTGTCATGTGGTCACGTACGGACAACTGCTCACGCGTAATGTGATGATGCGCATTGAGCTTTGCGCGCTTCAGGATGTCGATCCATGCCTGGCGCAAGTCTTCAACGCTCACCTCCGGCAACGCACGTTCAATACGTAAATCAGCAAACGCTTGCGCTCGCTGAAAATCCCTGCCGAGCTGGGGCAACGCATCAAGCTGCTGCGCTGCGAGTTTCATTTTCTCGTACTCAAGCAAACGACGGACGAGTTCAGCACGCGGATCTTCTGCCTCCTCACCCGACTCGGTCTTTTTGACCGGCAATAGCATCCTAGCTTTGATTTCGATGAGCATCGCAGCCATCAGCAAATACTCTGCCGCTAGCTCAAGGTTGTGCATGCGAATCTGATCGACGTACGACAAATACTGGCGCGTCACTTCAGCCATCGGGATATCAAGAACGTTGAAGTTTTGCTTGCGAATCAAATACAAAAGCAAATCTAAAGGTCCTTGAAACGTCTCAAGAAAAACCTCGAGCGCATCAGGCGGGATGTATAGATCGGTAGGCAACGCGAACAGCGGCTCTCCGTACAGTCGTGCCAGCGCGACGGTATCCACAACATCGGGAGTCGTATCGACAGAGGGCTCGACGAGCGCCTCTAGACTTTCACCTGAAACCTGGGCCGAATTCATTTGGCCTAGTTGTTCTGGTAGACGTAAGGATGTTGACGCACGCGGGCCTGCTTGAAGCCTTCAGCGAGCTCTGAATCCTGAGCCTTGTCCCACAAGCGAGCCCGGCCGTCTCGCTGCCGCTGCTCAATGTCAGGGTGGCTAGATTTGTACGATTCGAGGAACTGCGTGATATCGGAAGTGTAGTGCTCGGCCATGAGAGATCAACGAAAGGTTAGACTGTCGTCTAGTGTACTGTAGACGCGATCAAATCACCCTCATGCAGCAACCCAATTTACCGAATCTCGACGAACCTGACTCCGTTCCCGAGAAATCCCGACGAATTTTGCCGGTTATCGTCGGGTGCGCGCTGCTCATGCAAATGCTCGATGCCACGGTAGTCACAACGGCCTTACCGACCATGGCTCGTGAATTAGGCTCAAATCCGATTGAAATGAATCTGGCGATCACGTCCTATCTCATTTCAACGGCAGTTTTTGTACCGATTAGCGGCTGGGCGGCCGACCGCTACGGCGCCCGCAAGGTCTTTATTGCGGCCATTGTGCTGTTTTCTCTTAGTTCCCTGACCTGCGCGCTTTCGCAGACACTGACTCAATTGGTCATTTCACGCATCGTGCAAGGCTTGGGCGGAGCCATGATGGTGCCTGTGGGACGCATCATTTTGTTGCGGTCTATTCCAAAACATGAACTCATCAAGGCGATGGCACTTTTATCGATGCCTGCGCTGATCGGTCCCATGGCAGGTCCACCACTTGGCGGGCTTTTAGTCACTTACGCCTCGTGGCATTGGATTTTTCTGATCAATATTCCTATTGGATTCTTAGGCATTTGGATGGTGCTGAAGCATGTTCGAGAATTACCTTCAGACGGCTTGACGCACCGCCTAGATATTTGGGGCTTCACCCTAAGCGCCTCATGCATGGCCTGCTTGGTCGGCGGCTTCGAAACGCTCGGCAATGGCGGTTCCTCGGCACGCCTAAGCATTTTTCTCATCGCACTGGGGTTGATTGCCGGCTGGGGCTATGCGATCCATGCCCGTCGGCATGCCGAGCCCATCCTCAATCTCTCCCTGCTGAAGATTCAAACATTCAGAATCGCCATGCTCGCAGGCAATCTCTGCCGGTTTAGTATTGGAGCAACACCCTATCTTCTTGCCCTCTTATTACAAGTCGGATTTGGGATGAGCGCGCTCGCCGCTGGACTCATCACCTTTGCAGGTGCTGTGGGGTCGCTCGCCATGAAAGTAGCGGCACCACGCATCCTGAATCGCTGGGGTTATCGACGCGTGCTGACCATCAATGCACTCTTTACCGGACTAAGCTTGATGATCTGCGCAAGCTTCACACAAGAGACACCGGGCCTTGTGATGATGGCTATTCTGTTGCTCGGCGGGTTCTTTAGATCGCTGCAGTTCACCGCGGTCAATACACTGACTTACGCGGATATCAATCAAACAGACATGAGTCGTGCGAGCAGCTTCGCTGCGATGGGTCAGCAACTGGGCATTAGCCTAGGTGTTGGCGTCGCCGCTGAAACAGTGAGCCTGAGTATGTCCTGGCGGGGCGCACAGACTGTCGACCCACAAGATGTATTGATCGGCTTTTTAGTCATCGGCACACTGTGCTCACTCGCGGCACTTTCATTCTGGCGCTTGTCGTCAACCGCCGGCGCATCGCTGCGCGCAAAGTAGCGCGCAAGCTATCGTTTGATGGCATTGTCGCCATCAAAACAATTAGTTCACTTGCGCGCCAGACAACTTTACGAGATCTTTATATTTTTCGAGCTCTTGTTTAACCATTTCAGCGAACTCGACGGAGCTCAGTGCCTTTGCGTTGGATCCCATCTCAGCCAAACGCTTGGAAACTTCGGGATCTGCCAAGGCTTGCGCGTAGGCGCTGTGTAGCTTCGCAAGCACTGCAGCGGGCGTACCTGCTGTCGTAAACACGCCAAACCAGGTCCCAATATCAAAAGGCTTGAGGCCTGACTGTTCGACTGTCGGAACCTCAGGCAACATCGCAGAGCGTGCAGTCGTCGTCACAGCTAACGCGATGACTTTTCCTTCTTTGATCAACGGGGCTGCGGAGGCCAAATTGTCAAACATAAAGTCTGACTGTCCGGACAACAATGCGAGCTTGGCGGGCGCAGCACCTTGGTAGGGAATATGCACCATCTTGACTTGCGCCCGCACACCGAGCAATTCGCCCGCTAAGTGGCCTGCACTGCCCGCGCCACCAGAGCCATAGTTCAACTTCCCAGGATTTGCTTGGCCATAGGCAATCAAGTCGGCCATCGTGCGTATTTTATTTTTATCTGCGAATTCCTGATTCACTACCAAGACGTTAGGTACCGACGCCACGAGTGCAACGGGCGCAAAGTCTTTTACCGGGTCGTAGGGGATCTTGGAAAACAGCCAGGGATTGATCGCATGGGTAGCCACCGCCCCCATCACAAGCGAATAGCCATCGGGCTGGGCCTTCGCAATGAGGTCCACGCCGATATTGCCACCGGCGCCAGGCTTATTCTCTACGACAACGGGCTGCCCCAACGAGACTTTGACTTTTTCAGCTAACACGCGAGCGACGGTGTCTAACGGTCCACCTGGAGGATAAGGCACCACAAAGCGGATAGGCTTACTGGGCCATTGCGCTTGCGCTTGCGCCTGTGCCGTCGCAACCGAACCGACGCCCACCAGGCCGGCGCAAGCCAAGCCCAACGCTAGGAGATGCCTACGCATCAAACGAAAAGATTGATTCATGTATCACCCCAAAGGTAGGCCCGCGAGAGCGGAACACGCCAAACAGCACTGCCCAAGCAACACCGAGCAAGAGTAGACGTAAGAAAATTAATGCAGAATTTGGCTCAGAAACAGCTGCGTACGCTCGTTCTGCGGATTGTCGAAGAAAGCATCTGGCGTGTTTTGCTCAATGATCTCGCCGCGATCCATAAAGATCACTCGATCTGCAACTTTTCGGGCAAAACCCATTTCATGGGTCACGACGAGCATCGTCATACCGGTATCTTCGGCCAAACCGACCATGACATCGAGCACTTCTTTAACCATCTCGGGATCGAGCGCAGAGGTTGGTTCGTCAAACAGCATGACCTTAGGATCCATGCACAGGGAGCGCGCAATCGCCACACGTTGTTGCTGCCCACCAGACAGTTGTCCTGGAAATTTGCTCGCCTGCTCTGCAATACGGACACGCTCAAGATACTTCATTGCTCTAGCCTCAGCCTCGGCTTTTGGTGTCTTCAGTACCCAGATCGGACCTAGGGTCAGGTTCTCGAGCACGGTCAGGTGAGGAAACAAATTGAAGTGCTGGAACACCATACCCACGTCCCGACGGATCGCTTCAACATCACGAATATCGTTGGTGATTTCGGTGCCTTCAACAATGATTTGGCCTTTCTGGTGTTCTTCCAGACGGTTAATACAACGAATCAGCGTTGACTTACCCGAACCAGACGGTCCACAAATAACGATTCGCTCACCGCGTCCGACGTCGAGACTAATGTCACGCAACACGTGGAATTTTCCGAACCACTTGTTGACTTCTTTCATGCTAATGATGGCGTCAGCCATGCTCGATCTCCAGAAATATTTAGCGCGCGATGGTTATCAACACATCGCTAACGTTGATGCTCCGTCGCCAGTCTTTTCTCTAGAGACTGACTGTACTTAGACATCGAATAGCAAAACACAAAGTAAATTGCCGAGATAAAGATGTACACCTCGACACTAAAACCGCGCCAGGCCTGATCCACCAATGCCGCTTTGGCAGCCTGTGTCAAATCAAAAATGCCGATAATCACAACCAATGATGTGTCTTTAAACAGTGCAATGAAAAGTCCAACGAGTGGAGGAATGACGATCTTCAATGCCTGCGGCAACACGATTAGACGCATTTGCTGCCAATAGGTCAGGCCTAACGAATCCGCGCCTTCGAACTGTCCCTTTGGAATCGCCTGCAACCCCCCACGAACTGTCTCAGCCATATAGGCCGCTGCAAAGAGGATGATGGCCACTTGGGCGCGCAGCAACTTATCGATTGTGATGCCTTCCGGCAGAAACAAGGGCAGCATGACTGCCGACATAAACAGCAAACTAATGAGCGGTACACCGCGAATCAGCTCGATATAAACGACACACAGCGTCTTAATGGCCGGCATTTTTGATCGACGACCTAACGCAAGCAACACGCCAAGCGGAAAGGCCAACGCAATACCAAAGGTCGACAAGATCAAGGTAAGCGGCAAGCCACCCCAACGACTGTTTTCAACATACGTCAGACCTAACACCCCGCCCCACATCAAGACTGCGACGCTTGATAGCGCGGCGACCCAAATAAAGACCAAGGAAATATTCCAGAAGCGACGCACACCGCTGAGAATAATGACCCCAATGAGAATTAGCGTCGCTATCAATGGGCGCCATTGCTCTTCATACGGGTAGACGCCGAAAAGAATCAGACGATGCTTTTCAACGATCATCGACCAACACGCACCAGTTATCTCTCGACACTCTTGCGCAGTTTTGGCAGTGACAGTGGAACTGATCAAAAACCAGTCCACCATGGCCGGCACCGTTGCGAACAGCAACCAGACGGATAGAATCGTTAACAGCGTGTTAAATGGTGAGGAAAAAAGTTGCGATCTCAACCAATTCCATACTGATAGCCGAACGGGAGGTGCGGACTCGGTACTCGGCGTTGAAACGTTCGCTTGGCTTGTCATCTTATCTTTCCACCAAGGCTATACGCTTGTTGTACCAGTTCATAAACACCGAGATAGACAAGCTAACCGTTAAGTACGCAGCCATGATCATCAAAATACCCTCGATCGCCTGACCGGTTTGATTCAAGGTCGTATTGATGATCGAGACAATATCGGGGTAGCCGATCGCCACGGCTAAAGAACTGTTCTTTGTGATGTTGAGGTACTGGCTTGTCATCGGAGGAATGATCACACGCAAGGCTTGAGGCAAAACGACTAACCGCAACACCAATGTGTTCTTCAGACCAAGGGCGTCAGCCGCTTCCCACTGACCGCGTCCAACCGACTGGATGCCAGAACGCACAACCTCGGCGATAAACCCAGAGGTGTAGATGACAAGGCCAAATAGCAACGCCGCGAATTCTGGCGTAAGCGTCATTCCACCGACAAAGTTGAAACCTTTTAACTCTGGCACCTCGAAGTACAGGTTCGTGCCGCTCAACCACCACACCACGGCAGGGCACAGCACAAGCAAACCAATTACCCAGCGTAGCATCGGGAAAATCTGGCCTGTGCTTTCCTGCCTCTTACGCGCCCAGCGATACAGACCAATAATGATCACAATCGCCAACAACAGACCGAGAAAGAGCCAAGTCAGACCGTCGCCCTCTAACGTGGGCATCTTAATGCCACGGTTAGACACAAACACGCCTGGCAGCGGATGATAGGCTTTTCGCGGACCAGGCATGGTTTCAGAAATAATTGCGTACCAAAAGAACAGTTGCAACAGCAACGGGATATTGCGCATGACTTCAACGTAAACGCTGGAGATTTTTCGAATCAACCAGTTTTTTGACAGTCGAGCAATACCAATAATCGTGCCGAGCAGTGTGGCAAGAATGATGCCAATCAATGCGACGCGTAACGTGTTGAGTAGTCCAACGCTTATTGCACGCGCGTAGGTATCTGCTGGGGTGTAGCTGATGGGGGTTTCGCCTATTGCAAACCCTGCCTCACGACTTAAGAAGCCAAAACCAGTCGTGATATTACGAACCGACAAATTGTGCATCGTGTTGTGCACAAGGTACCAAACAATACCACCGACAATTCCGACAGCCAAGATTTGATAGATGACCGAACGTACGCCCGGATCATTCCAGGACAGCCGCCGACGCGGCGGTTGCACTGGAGGAGTATCTTTATGATTCATGATGAGTTGGGGCGACGCGCGGACAGCTGCCCGCGCAATCGCCCCTAGGAGTCAACAGTAATTAACGAATTGGCCAGGCGTACAAGATGCCGCCTTTCGTCCACTGCTGATTGAGACCACGCTCGAGTTTCAAGGGTGTGTTCGCACCAATGTTGCGCTCAAAGCTTTCGCCGTAGTTACCCACAGCCTTGATGATGTTGTAGGCCCACTTCTCGTCTACGCCCAAGTTCTTACCCATTCCTGGTGTAACACCCAGAATACGCTGAACGTTCGGGTTGGTGCTCTTGAGCATTTCGTCGACGTTTTTCTGGGTGATGCCATACTCTTCGGCCTCAACCATTGCGTTAAAGCTCCAACGCACAACGTTTAGCCACTGCTCATCACCTTGACGAACCAACGGGCCGAGAGGCTCTTTGGA
>CAIUZV010000252.1 GCA_903903735.1 uncultured beta proteobacterium
AGACAGCGGCTTATCCATCAAGCGCTACCCTGTTTGCTACTCAAGTCATCGCACCATTGATGGCGTCATTGAGATTGCGGACCGCGAAAACTTGCAGCCTGAAGAGATTGCGGAGGTTGCGCTCACCATGGGACCTGCACAAGCATCGATGCTGCGTAACCATCATCCTAAGACTGGGCTCGAAGCGAAGTTCAGCGCTCAGTTTGCAGTAGCCTCTGCGATTGTTGCGCGCGAAGTCGGGCTATCGCAGTTAACGGATGAGTTCGCCACACGCAAAGATGTATCGAACCTGTACAGTAAAGTGAAGGTCTCCACGGTCGATACGTTCTGTCCACTGGAGCCCGCCTTTGCTTTCACTGACCGTGTGGTCATCAAAACAACCGACGGTCGCAGCTTTGATTCGGGTGAAATTCGTTTTCCCTTAGGTAACTCCAAGAACCCCATTGATGCCGCAGGGTTGAAAAAGAAATTCAACGACTGTGTCACCACGGGACGGGCAATCAACCCTGCCATCAAAGGTGCCGATAGCGGCCTGTACGACCGAATCGTCGCGCTGGAAACCCTGCCTTCTTTAAGGACGCTCTTCTCGGCCTAAACCGCAGAGATTCGTTCACCCACCTTGCGATGGCAAAAAGCGTTGTCTGGTTCAAAAAAGATCTTCGTGTCCAAGACAACGCTGCACTTGCGAGCGCAGCAAAAAGTGGTTCGCTTTGCTGTATCTACATCGTCGAACCCAGCCTTTGGCGCAGCCCAGATGCTTCGAAGCAACACTACGCATTTGTTCTAGAAAGTCTTCGTGATCTGTACGTTGCACTCAGGCGGCTAGGCACGACGCTGCATGTATTGACCGGTGAAGCGTGTGAGGTTCTCGCGCGTCTGCACGCGCAAACGCAATTTGACACGCTCTACTCCCATCAAGAGACCGGCAATTACGCCTCCTATATGCGCGATCTTGCCGTCAAAGGATGGTGCAAGAAAGAGAACATCGCGTGGCACGAGCCTATACAGTTTGGAGTCTTTCGGGGCCATCTTAATCGCGACGAATGGCAAGGACGTTGGAATCAACACAATAGCCAAGCACTCATCCCCGTACCCGAACATATTCTGTCTTTCGCTCCAGCTGACGGTTGGGGCAAACCACCCAGCGCAGAGCAGCTCGGAATGAGTCTTCTGGACCCTCCGCAGCGTCAGCGTGGCGGGCGCACACAAGCCCTAGAGGTATTGGATGATTTTTTGAATCATCGCAGTGAAAGCTATCGCGGAGGTATCTCCTCCCCACTCACCGCACCCACCGCCTGCTCAAGGATCTCCCCCTACCTTACGCACGGCTGCGTCAGTGTGCGAGAGGTCTTTCAACGTGTCGCCCATGCCATTGAAAGTGAGCCAACAGAAGATACGCGTCGTGCGAAAGGCTTGCGCAGCATGGTGAGTCGTCTGTACTGGCACTGCCACTTCATACAAAAGCTTGAAAGTGAGCCAGCACTCGAATTCCAGAACATGCACCGCGGATACGACGGCTTACGTGAAAACGATTGGAACGAAGAACGCTTCAGCGCTCTCAGTGAGGGGCGATGCGGATGGCCGATGATCGATGCGTGTGTGGCGATGCTTAAACATACGGGGTGGATTAACTTCCGTATGCGTGCCTTAATCGTTTCAACGGCAGCTTACCCGCTGTGGCTCCACTGGAAGCCTGTCGGAAACTGGCTCGCACAACATTTCCTAGATTACGAGCCTGGCATTCATTGGAGTCAAATGCAAATGCAATCAGGCACGACGGGAATTAATATCCCGCGTATCTACAACCCGATTAAACAGGCGCAAGATCACGATCCCCGTGGAGTCTTCGTCAGAAAATGGATCCCTGCACTGAGACAAGTACCAGATCTCTGGATTTTTGAACCCTGGACCATTCCTAACGACCTAACGCGTAATGTTTCTAAGGTCTCTCCCCCTCTCATCGCACCACCAATCGTAGACTTAGAAACTGCAACACGTATCGCCAAACAAAAACTGTTTGAACGCCGTGCCCAACCCGAAGTTTTGGCAGAAAAATCTGCCGTGCTGGTAAAACATGGATCAAGAAAGCGCCCTGCTAATCGGGCAAAGCCCAAAACCGTGCCACCCCAGACCGCTTCGTCACAACACACTCTTGATTTTTGATGGCTCAACGCTTAAACAATCGCATGCAAAAGAAAGCAGATTTGCCTTCTAAGATCTGTCTTGCTTGTGCACGCCCGTTCACGTGGCGAAAAAAGTGGGAGCGCGATTGGGAGAATGTTAAGTATTGTTCGGATCGGTGCCGTCATCAAGGCTCACCTCAGGCATGAAGACAAATATTTACTGGTTCCGTCAAGATCTGCGTTTAAGCGACTCCCCTGCGCTACGACAAGCCTGTGTGGGCGCTGACAACCTTGTTCTTGTCTATATCCACGCTTCAAGATATGACGAACAAACCCCCTGGGGCTTCGCGCGTACAAGCAGACGTAGACGTGAATACACCGAGGCCACACTCCAAGCCCTGCGTCGCAATATCGAAACCCGAGGCAACACACTGCTTGAGTTCA
>CAIUZV010000253.1 GCA_903903735.1 uncultured beta proteobacterium
GACATGAAGTCGCTTGACGACCTCAAGGGTAAAACGATTTCCGTAAACAAAGGTTCTGCTTACGAGACTTGGGCACGTGATAACGCAGCCAAGTATGGCTTCAAATTTGACGTGTACGCGACCAACGCAGATGCCATTCAAGCTGTGCAGTCCGGCCGTGCGTATGCAAACATGGCAGGCAACACTGTTGCCGCCTGGGCTGCCAAGCAGAACCCTGCTGTCAAAATGACCTACGTCATGTCCACAGGACTGGTGTGGTCGCTTGCGTTCCGTCTAGATGACAAAGAAGGTCGCGACCGCATTTCGAGCGCACTGAAGTGCTTGAAGCAAAACGGCACCGTGTCGAAACTGGCGCAAAAGTGGTTTGGCTTCACGCCTGCCCCAGGCTCTGCAGCTGTCACGATCACCCCAGGACAAGGCGTGCCGAATATGCCCGGCTACGATCCAACGCCCGTTAACTTGAAGTGCTGATTTAAGCCTGGACTGCATGATGCAAAGCCCGATTCTGAAAATTACTGGCCTACATAAATCCTTTGGTGATAACGAGGTCCTCAAGGGCATCGACTTGAGTGTCAACAAGGGACAGTTGGTTTTCATGATCGGGCCGTCTGGCTCCGGCAAAAGCACGTTGCTTCGCTGCTGCAACCGCCTCGAAGAACCTAGCGCGGGCACGATTCTGGTGGACGGTGAAGACCTCACCGCTCCCGCAGCAGATCTCAATCGCATTCGCCAAAATATTGGCATGGTGTTCCAACACTTTAATCTTTATCGTCATATGTCGGTCCTCGACAACGTGACGCTTGCGCTGCGTAAAGTGCAGAAGCTGTCGAAAGATCAAGCGAACGAGCGAGGTCTTGACGCGCTCAAGCGTGTCGGTCTTCTCGATAAGGCCAAAGCCTTCCCAGATCAATTGTCAGGCGGCCAGCAGCAACGCGTGGGGATTGCGCGCTCACTCGCGCTACGTCCTAAAGTTGTTTTATTTGACGAACCGACCAGCGCACTGGATCCCGAACTGGTTGGCGATGTGCTGAAGGTCATGCGTGAACTTAAAGACGATGGCATGACCATGGTGGTCGTCAGCCACGAGATGGGTTTCGCCCGAGCGGCCGCAGACCACGTCGTCTTCATGGATGCAGGATTGATTGTGGAACAAGGCACACCGCAGCAGATTTTCGGCGCACCGACACAGCCTCGCACCCAAGCCTTCCTCGCTCGCATGAGCGAGCACTCGGCCTAACAGCGAGCGATTGACGCCAATGGATTTAAAAGCGCTCGTCTTTTCGTTTTTCAACCTTGAGATTGCCTGGGAATACTTACCAGACATTTTGAAGGGCATGGTCGTTACCGTCGAACTCGGTATCGTTGTCGCCGTGACTGGCTTATTCTTTGGCATGCTGCTTGCCGTGCTTCGCGCGCTACAGCTTAAGCCTGTTAATTTCTTCATTATCTGTTTTGCCGACATCATGCGTGCGCTCCCACCGCTGGTCGTCATCATGATGTTGTTCTTTGCGTTTCCGTATATCCAAGTTTCTATGTCGGCCTTTACTGCAACATGGATTGCACTATCTTTGGTTCTGGCTGCTTTTGTCGAAGAAATTTGCTGGGCAGGTATCGTCTCAGTACCGAAAGGACAGTCTGAAGCAGCTCGCTCTACGGGCCTAAATTGGCTTCAAAGCATGCTTTATGTTGTGTTGCCCCAAGCGGTTCGTTTAACCGTTGCTCCGCTGACCAATCGTGTCATCGCGATTACCAAGAGCACTGCGCTGGGATCCGTCGTGGGATTGAGCGAAGTCTTGAGTAATTCCCAATCTGCAATGAGCAATTCCGGCAATGCGACGCCCCTCATGATGGGTGCGATTGGCTGTCTCATTATCTTTATACCCGTTGTGATCTTAGGTCGTTGGACTGAAACGCGTTTCCGCTGGAAGCA
>CAIUZV010000254.1 GCA_903903735.1 uncultured beta proteobacterium
CAAGTCAAAATTCTGGGGCGATTCGCGCTCTAACATCAAACGACCATCACCAAGAACAGATACCATTTTGGCAGGGCTGTCGCTGAGGTATGTAAATTCGCTGCGCGCGACATCTACAACCTGGTCATTGATTTCGTACATCCGCATTTCATTGCCCGCACGCCCATAGGTAGCAAGCGTGCCAACACCCAAACCAACGATTCCAATTTTTTGCGGCTGTGCGCTACTTAGACTATTTAAGGCGAGACCGACCCCAGATTGCGGACAGTAGTAAGCAGTCGGTTTGCGGCGTAAGGCGTCATCGAGATATTGTTCGCCATGAATAATATTCCCGTGACGCATGATGCGTTTGATGCCATGGGCGGTCGGCACATCTTCCACACGTAACTGGCTGTAGAAATTGCGCATCACCACCCGATATCCGGTGACGTATTCAAGCGAGAGGTGAATCAGTCGGGCGCTGTAGAGTACCAAGGCAATCGCAATCGCTATACGCAATGCCTTGGGGCTTTCTCGCCAGACCACGATGGTGGTCAAGGCTGCGCAGAGAAATAAGCCGATTGGTAATTCAAAATACGCATTGAAAACGACGGGTGCGATGAGCCCAACAAAGGTTCCGCCGAGTGCGCCGCCTACAGAAAGCATGAGATAGAACAAGGTGAGATGTCGCACAGGAGGCTTGCGACGCACGAGTTCTCCGTGACACACCATACAAAATACGAAAAGTGAAATAGATAAGAGCGCCACCATGACGGGAACGCTCTGACCGTTCGTCATCACAAAGTCCACTGTGAGTAAAGCGATCGGTAGCGCAATCAGAAAGGCTGAACGGACGTAGTAGCGTGGTGCGTCAAAACACAGGATGAAGCTCAGCAAGTAGATGCTGAGGGGCAAGACCCAAAGGAACGGCACGGGCGCAACATCGTTCGTCAACTGTTGTGTCAAGGTTAAAAGCAGAATCGATGCGGTGGCCGCTAGACCGATCCACAGTAAGCATTCGCTAAAGGATGGGCGCGCAGCGGGAGTCGTATCGACTTGTTTTGTGGCTTGTTGGGAGGCGTGACTCTTCCAGACAACGAGCCCAGTTAATAGAGCCCCAAGGGCGAACACGGCATAGCCGATAGACCACATATTGGCTTGATGTTGAACACCAAAAAATGGCTCAATCACGACAGGATAGGAGAGAAGAGCCAGCATGGAGGCGAGGTTTGACAGCGCGTAAAGCCGGTAGGGCTTGATCTCAGTGCCTGACTTTGTGAACGCTAAGGCGTACCAGGCCTGCATCAGCGGACCGGTTGTGGACAACATCAGATAGGGCGCGCCAACGGCGACAGTGAGCACAACAAAGACCGCCCAACTTGGGTCTGTCAGTGCATCACCTTTCCATGCGGGATCTGCCGCGACAGGCAGCATGAGCAAGCTTAAGGCGAGCAAGCTCACATGAACGAGCACTTGCCGGTGCGGTGTCAGCTTTTCATGTAACCAATGCACGTAGGCGTAGCCAAGTAAGAGCTCCGCTTGAAAAAAAACCATGCAGACGCTCCAGACCGATGATGAACCCCCAAACCAGGGGAGAATCATTTTGGCAACAATTGGTTGGATCTGAAAAAGTAGAAAGGCTGACAGAAAAACGGTGCTGGCAAAAATCAACATGCTTCGTGCATCCCTATATATTTTTAGAGAGAGTTTTGGGTAGAGACACTATTTCTATTTTTGGCTGTCTGTGGATAGCTCGGGCTTGAGGTCTTTATACCCATCCCAACCACCACCCAGCGCCTTGACGAGAGCGATATTAGCTAAAAACTGCCCACCGTGCATTTGCCACTTAATGCGTTGTGCGGTGAGTTGGTTTTGCTGAATAAGGGCCAACGTCTGTGCGGTATCTAGGCCTTCGCGGTAGCGAATCGCACTGATTTGATAGGCTTTATTGAGGTTGCGTACGGCCTCATCTTGCTTGCTGCGTGCGCGATCAAGTTGTTGCACACTGCTCATCGCGTCTTGGGTTTCCTGGATGGCAACAGTAATCGTTTGACGATAGCTCGCGGCAGTCGCTCGGTAGCCCGCCTGTGCAAAACGATAATTAGCGCTCGTGCGGCCGCCATCAAACAGTGTTTGAGTCGCCGTCACCCCAATCGACCACACGATTGACGGCACGCTGAGCAAGGTCGCGATATTTGTTGAGTCTGCCCCAAAAAATGTCGGCGCAATCAGCAGAGAGGGGAAAAATGCAGCTTTTGCGACACCGATTTGGGCGTTGGCTGCTGCCATGGCGCGTTCGGATGCGGCTACATCTGGACGTCGCTCAAGCAGTGTTGAGGGCAGACTGACCGGAAATGCGGGCGGGCGATCTGGTAGGCGACCAGGGGCGATGGAAAACAAAGCGGCCGGAGTTCCAGTCAGTGTTGCGATCAAGTTCTCTTGCACATTGCGTAATGATTGAAGTATTTCAAGCTGTGCGCCGCTAGACTCACTCAACGCGGTCTGTTGTGAGAGTTCGGTTCGGCCGGCTGCGCCTAAGTCATAGCGTGTTTGAATGAGGTTCAACAGCCTCTTTTGTATGGCGACGATGTTGGTGAGTACGCGAATCTCTTCGTCGTACTGTCTAAGCAAGAAGTATGCGCTCGCCAATTGCGCCGTGAGCAAGAGCCGAACGTTTTCGGTGTCGGCCGCAGCCTGTGCGGCGGTGTTATTGGCCGCCTCGACGTCACGCCGGACTTTACCAAGCCAGTCTATCTCGTAGGTCATGATCGCAACTGGGCGAAAATCATTTTGTATCGTGGAGGAGTTAACGCTCGTGTAGGTGGTGCTTGGTCTGTTTTCCGACGTGCGCACGCGTGTCCCAGTCGCCCCGAGGTTGAGGCTTGGAAGCAATGCCGCACCACGCGCCTCGCTCTGCGCGATCGCCTGATCCAGTCTGGCTAATGAAGTTTGCAGCGTGTTGTTATTTGCGAGGCATTTATCGATCAACTCATCAAGCGTTTTGTCATTAAACGCCTTCCACCACTTATCTTTAGGCACATCGTCTGCAGGGCTTGCAGGCTTCCATAGCGCCGGGTTTGCGCCGGGCAGGCTCTTCCAGTCTTGGGGAAGCTCAACCGTGGGTCGTTCGTAATCTGGACCAATAGGAGAGCAGCCGGCACAAGCCAGCGCAATCAGACTGAGGGCAAGTGCGCTTCTCATGAGCCGCGTCGAGCGGGCGGAGTGACGGGTTTGGCGACTTGCACGATGACTCGCTGCCCGTCTAAGACAGAGTCAAGAGGGTTCAGAATGAGCCAGTCTTCTTTGGTCAAGCCGCTGCGGACCTCTACTTGCATCCCGAAATCGATGCCAAGCGTTACCTTTTTTCTTGTCACGATGTCATCTTTGACCGTGGCGACGTAGGGGCCACCCGCACCAAAAATGAGAGTGTTCGTGGGAATAATCAAATTATTACCAGGAATCATTTTGAAAGCGATTTCAACGTAAGTGCCTGGCATCAAGGCATCATTGGCGTTGTCAATTTCAACGTCCACCTGTAGCGTACGAGTTTGCATGTCAATCGCTCCGGCCGTTCGGGCGATGCGACCCTCAACGACTTTGTCGGGAGCGCTAGGTTGATAAACGTCAACCTTGTCGCCCACTTTGATCTGCGACACACGATCTTGCGGCAGATAGGCGTAAACATGTAGTTTATCTACGCGAGCCATTGCGAACATCGCTTGCGCGGTGCCGACGTTGCCAGAGTTGACGAGGTCGCCTGTGTTGACGTTACGCTTGATCACGCGACCGCTAAACGGTGCAACGACAGTCCCGAAATCTTGTAGTTGCCTGAGTCGTTTCAGTACGGCTTCGCTTTGTCGATAGAGTGCTGTTTTTTCATCAAGCTCTTGCTGGGATACGGCGTCCTGCGCACGTAATTTTCTCCAACGCTCGTAGGCCGTTTTTGCAAGCTGAAAGTTTGCGGTGGCCTCATCAACTTGGCGGTTGATTTCCGGGATGTCTAGGATGGCAAGCGTTTCACCCTGTTTAACATTTTCACCGATATCTTTGCGCCATTCCTTGACGTAGCCGTTTACGCGGGCATGTATGAGGGCCTCGTTAATGCCTAGCAGGGTGCCAGGTAAGACGAGGCGCATGTTTGGACTATTCGGATTCGGAAGGGTCGGTTGTGTGACGAGGACATGGAGTTGGGTGGCTTCTTCACTGCG
>CAIUZV010000255.1 GCA_903903735.1 uncultured beta proteobacterium
GCGCAAGTGATCGGAATCTGTGGGGCAGTCTCCCCGTGAATCAACCGTGGTCGATGCGGCACTCGTGCTGCGACGCCCACGGTTTTTCATTTGTAAGGAATAAATTGTCATGTTTAATAAAGTGACCAAATCATTTCAGTATGGCCAACACACAGTTGTGCTCGAAACTGGCGAAATCGCTCGCCAGTCATCGGGTGCAGTGCTGGTAACAATCGAAGACACCGTCGTGCTTGCAACGGTTGTTGCGAAAAAAGATGCAAAAACAGGCCAGGATTTTTTCCCACTGACTGTTGACTACATTGAGAAAACCTACGCAGCTGGCAAGATCCCTGGCGGGTTCTTCAAGCGTGAAGGTAAGCCTTCCGAGAAAGAAACACTGACGTCGCGCTTGATCGATCGTCCGTTGCGTCCTTTGTTCCCTGAAGGTTTCTACAACGAAGTTCAAGTGATCATTCACGTCTTGTCCTGCAACCCCGAGATCGATCCCGACATCCCAGCGATGATTGGCGCATCGGCAGCTCTGGCAGTGTCAGGCATCCCGTTTAATGGTCCGATCGGTGCGGCCCGCGTGGGTTATATCGATGGTCAGTACCTTGTGAACCCGACAGCGACTCAGCTCAAGACTTCGCAGATGGACTTGATCGTTGCGGGTACCGAAGCGGCCGTGTTGATGGTTGAATCCGAAGCGCAGCAACTGTCCGAAGAAATCATGCTTGGCGGCGTGGTGTTTGGCCATACGCAGATGCAGGTCGTCATCAGTGCGATTCACGATCTCGTGCGCGAAGCCGGCAAGCCAGATTGGGTGTGGGCACCTGCCGCTAAAAACGAAGCCTTGATCGCTTCGGTGACCGCTGCTGCACAAGGTCCGCTCAACGCTGCCTACCAGACACGTCAAAAGCAAGAACGTACGACCCAATTGCGTCAGGTGTACACAGACGTGCATGCAAAGCTCGCTGAAGAAGCCGCTGCTGCAGGGTCGACTAAGCCTGATTCCGTGACGGTTGACAACATTTTGTTTGACCTTGAAGCCCGTATCGTGCGTACCCAGATTCTGTCTGGCGAGCCACGTATCGATGGTCGTGACACACGCACAGTGCGTCCGATTTCGATTCGTTTGGGCGTCTTGCCTCGCGTGCACGGCAGCGCCTTGTTCACACGTGGTGAAACACAGGCGTTGGTGATTGCCACCCTGGGCACCAAGCAAAACGAACAAATCATCGATGCCCTGATGGGCGAGTATCGCGATCGTTTCTTGATGCACTACAACATGCCACCTTTCGCGACAGGCGAAACCGGTCGCGTGGGTACACCGAAGCGTCGTGAAATCGGTCATGGTCGTTTGGCGAAGCGTTCGCTTGTGCCATTGTTGCCAGAAGCCGCAGATTTCCAGTACACCATTCGCTTGGTTTCTGAAATCACCGAGTCAAACGGTTCTTCGTCAATGGCCTCGGTCTGCGGCGGTTCGCTCGCAATGATGGATGCTGGCGTACCTGTTAAAGATCTCGTCGCGGGTGTCGCGATGGGTCTGATCCTCGACGCAGGCAAGTTTGCTGTGTTGACCGACATCCTTGGTGATGAAGATCACCTCGGCGATATGGACTTCAAAGTGGCTGGTACCGACAAAGGTATTACCGCTTTGCAGATGGATATCAAGATTCAGGGCATCACCAAAGAAATCATGCAGGTTGCTTTAGCGCAAGCGCGCGATGGCCGCATGCACATTCTGTCGAAGATGCGTGAAGCGACACAAGGCGTGCGTACCGAACTTTCTGAGTTTGCACCGCGCATGCTGTCCATGAAGATTAATCCTGAAAAAATCCGCGACGTGATTGGTAAGGGTGGTGCAACCATCCGCGCCTTGACCGAAGAAACAGGTTGCCAGATTGATATTTCGGATGATGGTGCAATTGTGATTTCAAGTGCAGACTTGGATCGTGCACGTGAAGCACAGCGTCGCATCACTGAGCTGACAGCCGATGTTGAAGTTGGCCAGGAATACGAAGGTAGTGTTCTACGTCTCTTGGACTTTGGTGCGATCGTGCAAGTGCTACCAGGCCGTGATGGTTTGCTGCACATCTCTGAGATTGCAAACTACCGTATTGCCAACATCAATGACGTGCTCAAGGTTGGTCAAAACCTGCGCGTTAAAGTGATTGAGGCCGATGACAAAGGTCGTTTGCGTCTGTCGGTGAAGGCAATTGGTGGCATTGAGCAGCAGGGTGGTGCACCCGCACCCGATGCGGCACCTGAGGCTCCATAGCAGTAAATAGCAGCAAATCAAACCCGCTCGCCTTTGCTGGCGAGCGGGTTTTTCTTTGCCTAGTGCTGATGACGATATGCTAACGAGCGTAACAGCCAGCCAGTCTGAACAAACGATCACGTTTAAGCATCGCGATAGTGGCTTCAGGCTGACGACGACCTGTTTCTACGAGCGCCTGAATCGTCGATTCGATTTGTTGACGCAAGAGCGCTTGGTGCGTGGGCCACCACTGTGATAGCAGACGGTCAGGGTCGATGAGCCCTAACTGTTGGCGACGGAGTTCTGAGCGGCTGAAATCTTTGGTGTTCCAGGTCACGACGCTAATCGGCGAGCAGTCGGTCTTGGCGACGGCGGCTACGCCCGCAGCAGCCACATGCTTATCTTTCTTATCAGTGTGTTTGAGTAGCGCTTCGTGCTCCGTGACGTCTCCCATGTCAGCGAGTGGAAAACGCTCTTGCATCCGCGACCACTCTATCTCAAGCAGGTGCGGCTCGATATCCCATAGACGTGCGGCGTTACGTTGCCACTCCTGGCCGATCTTATAGGTCCACAAGGGGGAGAATAAGCCCGCTGCTGCTAAGTCGAGCAGCAAGGGCCTCAGTAAGCCGGACATCATGACGCAGGCGTCTAATACTAAGGCAGGTCGACTTTCGGTTGTCATCGTAAAGCGCGTAGCGCGGCACGTGAAATCGTTGCTGCATCGACACCAAAATAAGCCCTCAGCGCCGCACGTGTATCGCTTCTGCCGAAGCCATCGGTGCCAAGCGTTAAATAGCGACGTCCGGCTGGCACAAAGGCACGCACTGATTCAGGCAAGGCTCGTACATAATCCGTTGCTGCGATGATGGGTCCTTCACTATGCTCTAGCTGCTGATATAAGTACGGTTTCCCGGGAGGGGCCTCATCCTTCAGCAGAGCAGTCTCGCAGACTATTCCGTCGCGAGCGAGCTCACTCCAGCTGGTAATGCTGTAGACAAATACTGTGATTCCTTGAGCGGTAAGTTGCTCGGCAGCTTTGATGACTTCGGTCAGAATTGCACCGGAACCTAAAAGGGTGACGCAGCTCTTTTGGCTCTTTGCTCGGTAAGTGTTGAACAAGTAGCAGCCCTTGAGCACGCCTTCGTTGATACCTTCGGGTAGGCTGGGTTGTGCATAGTTTTCGTTCATGAGCGTGACGTAATAGAAAACGTCACGTTGCTCAATCATCATTTCGCGAATGCCTTGATCGACGATCACAGCCATTTCGCCTGCGAAGGCAGGGTCGTACGCCTTGCAGTTTGGAATCGTTGCCGCGTGTAGATGGCTCGAACCATCTTGATGCTGCAGGCCTTCACCGCCGAGCGTCGTGCGGCCAGAGGTTGCGCCTAATAAGAAACCGCGAGGCCTTTGATCCGCTGCGGCCCAG
Organism: uncultured beta proteobacterium; assembly: GCA_903903735.1. Classification (GTDB taxonomy): domain Bacteria; phylum Pseudomonadota; class Gammaproteobacteria; order Burkholderiales; family Burkholderiaceae_B; genus Zwartia. The sequence goes on from CAIUZV010000255.1 coordinate 3,666, forward strand.
ATTTGATCCCCTACACGTTGGAAGCCAAACATGGAGTAATAGATATAGAAAGGGAGCATCGCCAAACCGTGGACGCTGTAGCTGGTTGCTGCAGCAGTCCAGCTCGCGATAGCACCGGCCTCAGAAATCCCTTCTTCAAGGATCTGACCGTCTAAGGCTTCGCGATAGCTTAGGACAGAACCAATATCCTCAGGCGCGTAACGCTGGCCGACGCTGGAATAGATACCAACCTGTTTAAAGAGGTTAGCCATTCCGAACGTACGTGCCTCATCGGCCACGATCGGCACAATGCGTGGACCAAGCTCTGTATCTTTAAGTAAGTTACCCAGCATTCGAACGAACGCCATGGTTGTACTCATTTCTTTGCCATCAGCTTTAAGGGCAAAGCCGCTATGTTGCTCAATTGCAGGAACATTAATTTTTGCGCAATCAGTGTCGCGCTTTGGTAGGTAGCCACCGAGACGCTGACGCTGTGCCTGCAGGTATTTCATTTCTGGGCTGTCAGGCTCGGGTTTGTAAAAACTTAATGAGGTGGCCTGCTCATCGGTTAAGGGTAGGTTGAAACGATTACGAAACTCAAGCAAGTCGGCTTCATCAAATTTCTTTTGGCTGTGCGTGGTCATTTTTCCTTGCCCAGCGCTGCCCATCCCGTAGCCCTTTTTGGTGTGCGCCAAAATCACTGTGGGTTGATTTTTATGGTTAGCAGCCGCAGCATACGCTGCATGAATTTTGACCAAATCATGTCCACCACGCTTGAGTCGATCGATTTGGTCATCGGTCATTCCTTGTGCCAAACGCGCGAGCTCTTCGTTTTGTCCAAAGAAGTTATCGCGGTTGAAACGACCATCTTTGGCGGCAAAAGTTTGCATTTGGCCGTCTACCGTATCTGCAAAGGCACGGGTCAGCGCACCTGTCACATCTCTTGCGAAGAGACCATCCCAGTCGCTTCCCCACACTAACTTAATGACATTCCAACCTGCACCGGTAAATAGTTTTTCTAACTCATCAATGATGCGACCATTGCCGCGCACGGGGCCATCGAGGCGCTGCAGATTACAGTTCACGACCCACACGAGATTATCCAATCCTTCGCGCGCAGCCAAGGTTAGGGCGCTCATGGACTCGGGCTCATCCATCTCGCCATCACCAAATACGCCCCATACTTTGCGAATCGAGCAATCGAGTAGATTGCGGTGCGTCAGATAGCGCATGAAGCGTGCGTGGTAAATCGAACTAATAGGACCGATGCCCATCGAGCCTGTTGGGAACTGCCAAAAATCAGGCATCAACCAAGGGTGTGGATAGCTGGATAGCCCCTGGGCTCCGTGTTCGGTTGCCTGAATTTCTTGGCGATAGTGCTCTAAATCTTTCTCACCGAGTCGGCCCTCAAGAAACGCACGAGAATACACACCTGGAGCGCTGTGGGGTTGGAAGAACACTAAGTCGCCTCGGTGTTGGCCTGGACCTGTGCCGCGACGCGCCTCAAAAAAGTGATTGAATCCTGTTTCAAATAAATCGGCGGCGCTTGCGTAACTGGCGATATGCCCACCCAGTTCACCGTACGCTTGATTGGCACGCACGACCATCGCCAACGCGTTCCAACGCATGATGGAGGCGAGGCGCTCCTCGATGGCCAGATCCCCCGGGAAAGCTGGCTGCTGATCAACCGAGATCGTGTTGACATAAGGGCTATTGAGGTCGGGATGCCAACCGAGTCTGGCCGTATGGGCGGTCCGCACAAGCTCATCAAGTAAGTATTTCGCGCGCTCTGGCCCTGCTTGTTCGAGCACTGCAAGAAAGGCCTCTTGCCACTCTCGGGTTTCGGCGCTATCCGCATCTGGTGATGGGTTAAGCCAGGAGCTCAGGCGTGGGTCGATGGATGTGTTCATGCTTAGGGATGGGTGAGTTAGTCAATAACGCATTCTAAATACTTCTGCGCGGCATGAGATGCCTAATTTTGTAACAAAAACCTATAATTGCAGCATTAAATGCTCTTAATGGTCGATAAAAAAGAATGATTAACTTAGATTCTATTGATTTAAAGATTTTGTCAGAACTGCAAAATGATGGATCGCTCTCTAATATTGAGCTAGCCCGACGGATCCATTTGAGCCCTTCACCCTGCTTGGCGCGCGTGCGGGCCTTAGAGGCAGCCGGCGTGATTGACCGCTATGTGGCGCTCACAAACGCTAAGGCCTTGGGCTTGGGGCTTAATGTATTTATCAACATCAGCCTGAAGAGCCAAAGCAAAGAGTCGCTTGGATATTTTGAACAGCGCATTAGTGAGCACGACGAGGTCATGGAGTGTTATCTGATGACGGGCGATAGCGACTATTTGATTCGCGTCGCCGTGGCCGATATTGCTGCGCTCGAGAAATTTATTCTTGAGCAACTCACCCCGATCCCTGGAATTGAAAAAATTCGCTCCAGTTTTGCATTGAAGCAGGTTCGCTATAAGACAGCTTTGCCATTGCCAGTATGATGGTCGTATAGTAGGGCAACGTAACAATGCAAAAAAAATTAAGACAACTCTGTTCAAAGGAAAAACCATGTTTGTTCGTAAGCTTAAAGTCTGGTCCGCTGCGTTAGCGCTAAGCGTCGTGTGTGCGCCTAGTATGGCTGCATGGCCCGACGACCAAACGATTGAATTGGTTGTCGGCTTTGCACCAGGAGGTGGGACCGACTTGATGGCACGTGCGCTGGTCCCTTTTCTAGAGAAAAAACTCGGTGGCAAGACACGTATTGTTGTGGTGAACAAGCCCGGTGCCGGCGGTGAAATCTCGACCGCTTATTTAGCGCGTGCAAAGCCTGATGGCTACACCGTAGGGTTTATTAACGTGCCAGGTTTTGTGTTTATACCCATGTATAAGCAGGCCTCTTACAAAACTGACGACGTAAGAATTATTGCGCGTGTGGTCGATGATCCTGCTGTCTTGATGGTGCGCTCGGATGCAAAATTCCGAACAATCCCGGCCATCCTTGAGGCGCTAAAGAAAGATCCGGGTTCGTTGTCGTTTGCCACAAGCGGCCGCGGCACCAGTGGTCACCAGGCTTTGCTCAAGATTGAATCGGCTGCTAACGTGAAGGGCACGGACATCGCCTTCAAGGGGGCGGGAGAGTTCAAGAGCGCATTGATTGGTGGGCATGTCGATTTTGCGATTGCCAGTGTGGGTGAGTATCTCGCTGGATATGGCGACATGAAAACGATTGCCCCTGTCGCAGTGATGAATCCGACTCGCGTGTCGGCGATCCCTAACGTACCAACAATCGACGAATCAGGTCTCAAAGTCAGGGTGACCTCAGAGCGTGCCATTGCGGGACCGAAAGCGCTCCCCGATGACATTGCGAACCGCTTTCAGCAGGCTATCAAGGATACGATTTCAGATCCAGCTTTTGTTGCAACGGTCAAAAACGATGCAGCTGTCTTGGCCTATATGTCCGGTGCTGACTTCACTAAGTCGCTCGAAGTGATTCGAGAAGAGCTTAAGCCGTTAGTGGCTGCAATGAAATAGACTGTTCAATGTCTGCAGAAATGAAAGACTATTACGCGGCTCGGGCAAAAGAGTATGACAAGATCTACGCTAAGCCCGAGCGTCAACAAGACCTCCGTGCAATAGAGCAGTGGCTACCCTCAAAGTTTGCACAGCGCGATGTGTTGGAGGTTGCTGCTGGAACGGGGTATTGGACACAGTTCATCGCGCCCGCTGCTCGGCGCGTGGTCGCATTGGATGCGTCAGACGAGACCTTATCAATTGCGAAAACTCGACCCGGTGTGGCGGCAGTCGACTGGGTGGTTGGCGACGCATACGATATGTCGCTTGGTGAACAGAAGTTTGATGCGGTCTTCGCAGGCTTCTGGCTGTCTCATATACCTCTAGAAAAACTGCCCGGATATTTGCGCTACCTCAACGGCTTTCTCAAACCAGGGGCACGTGTCATATTTTTAGATAATCTGTATGTGCAAGGCAATAGCACGCCATTGTCAGAGCGCGATGCTGCTGGCAATACCTATCAAACACGCCCGCTTGCCGATGGTTCGACCCACAAAGTTTTAAAAAACTACCCAACTGAGCTGGGTTTGTCAGACCTTGTGTCCTCGTTTTCGCGGCAGTTTTCCTATACGACCTGGCAGTACTACTGGGCGTTTGATTACCGCGTTGACGGGTAAAGGTGGCAAGCCACCTCGCCGTGGGCGTTGCGCCTGAGGATGGGATGTTTGGTGGAGCACTCGGGGGTGCGCTGCGCACATCGTGGGTGAAATGCGCAGCCAGAGGGTGGATGCAGGGGGTCGGGAAAGGAGAGCCCAAGACCGGTGTCCGGAATGCCCAGTCCAGGTTCAGGCGTCAGCACAGAGGCAAGTAGCGCCTGTGTATAGGGATGTCGCGGGTCTTTAAATAGTTCGGCCGTTTGGCGCAACTCAACCACGCGTCCCAAGTACATGACTGCGACCTGGGTGGCGATATGTTCAACAACAGCCAGGTTGTGGCTGATGAATACGTAGGTCAGGTTGAACTCTTTGCGCAGATCTAATAACAAGTTCAGTATCTGCGCCTGCACCGACACATCCAATGCAGAGGTGGGTTCATCACAAATCACAATCTCAGGATTAATCACGAGCGCACGGGCAATCGCAACGCGCTGTCGTTGACCTCCCGACAGTTGCCCTGGCGTGTTGTTTGCGTAACGTGCGGGTAGGCCAACCCGCTCGAGCATGTCTAAAGATTTTTTCTTTCGTTCTGCGGCAGTGCCGATATTCAGCACGTCCAGTGGGAACGACACAATAGAGGCGATCGACCGCCGCGGGTTCAACGAGGAGTATGGATCCTGAAAAATTGGCTGTACGCGTCGCGCTAGCTCGCGCCGATCAATCTTACTGATATCTTGACCGTCAATTTGGACACTGCCCCGTGTGGGTGGTGTCAGGCCAAGCAGCATACGAGCGAGCGTCGACTTGCCGCAGCCTGACTCACCGACAACACCCAAAACGTCTGAGCGGTTGACGCTAAGGTCCACGCCGTTGACGGCATGCAAGGTTTTCTTCGCTTTAAAGAGACCTGCGCTCACAGTGAATGTGCGCTGTAGGTCTGTTGTTTGAATCAGGGCGCTCATGTTGCGACCTCTTGATGCTCAAGAATGCAACGCCATTGCTGCCCATGCGCGGTCTGCCGCAAGGGGATGTCGCCGTTGCAGCGCTCTTGGGCCGACGCGCAACGATCCTTAAAGGCGCAACCTTTGATCTCACCGATCAGCGAGGGCACCACACCTGGGATCGTACCCAGCTTACCCCCTGGAATTGTGCGCCCAGGAATGGGAATGCAACTGATCAGCCCCCTCGTGTAGGGATGTTGCGGGGCGGCGAAAATATCTTTCGTAAAACCTTCTTCGACGATTTGTCCTGCATACATCACGGCAACACGATTCGCGATACGGGCAACCACGCCCAGATCGTGGGTGATGAGCACCATCGCAATACCCAGTTCGGCTTGTAAGTCGGCCAGTAGGCGGAGAATTTGGGCCTGAATCGTTACGTCGAGTGCGGTACTTGGCTCGTCGGCGATTAACAACTCGGGTCCACACATCAGTGCCATGGCGATCATGACGCGTTGACGCAAGCCACCGGATAGTTGATGAGGATACTGCCCCAAGCGTTCGGCAGCCGATGCGATACCGACTTTCTCAAGGAGAGCGACTGCACGAACGCGCGCTTGCTCTGCCGAAGCATGTTTGTGATGCCGATAGTGTTCGGTCAGCTGATCTCCGATCGTGTAGGCCGGGTTCAGCGCCGTCATGGGTTCCTGAAAAATCATCGCCATGCGGTTACCGCGCAAATCATTAATACGGCGTTTGTCGGCGCGCGCGATATCCTCGCCTAAAAAATTGAATACTCGGCTGTTGCGTGTTGCTGTTTTAGGTAAAAGGCCCATCATCGATAATGAAGTGATCGATTTACCGCAGCCAGATTCTCCGACGATGCAAAGTGTTTCGCCGCGCTTTACTTGCAAAGCAATATCACGCACAACATGCAAAACACCGCGCGGGGTTTTGATATCGACCGTGAGGCCCTGGACATCAAGGACAATTTCGTTTGAGTCGATGGTCATGCTCGCTCACCCGGAGTCAGTACTTGATGCAATCCATCGCCTGCGAGGTTAATCGCAAAAATCAATACGGCAAGCGCAGTGCCAGGAATCGCAATCAGCCAAAAAGAAAAGAACATATAAGACTTGGCTTCAGAAATCATCAACCCCCAAGAAGGCAGGGGAGGCTGTACGCCGAGCCCAAGGAAAGAAAGTGCGGCTTCCAGCAAAATGGCGCTCGCGGCTTCGAGTGTGGCGATGACGATCAAGTGTGGCATGACATTCGGGAGCACTTCGGTCAGCATGATACGCAACGTGGATGCGCCAGCAGATTGTGCGGCCGAGACATATTCCATCGAGCGAACTTGTTGAGTCGCGCTGCGCATGACAACAGCGAAGCGATCCCACTTAAGTAAGCCGAGCACCATAATGACGATCCAAAGTGAGCTACCCACTAAGGCGACGGTGGCGAGTGCAACCAGGATAACTGGCATCGATAGACGCGTGGTCACCAAGAAGGAGACGATCATATCGATCCTGCCACCAAAGTAGCCTGCTAGCATCCCCATGGTCGTGCCAATCAGTCCTGAAATAATCGCAACACTGATGCCGATCAACAGCGAGATACGCGCGCCGTAAATAAGTCTGGATAAGTAGTCTCTGCCTAGTTGATCGGTCCCGAGAGGGTGCAGCCAGCTGCCCTTCTCGTACCAGAAAGGAGGAACTGTTCTGTTCGTGAGGTCTTGAAAGTAAGGATCGTGTGGTGAGATCCAAGGGGCGAGCAGGGCGCACGCGACGATGAAAATCAGCAGCCCAAAGCCAAACACCAGCGCTTTGTTATTCAGCATGTCAGGCTACCCGAATCCGTGGGTCAAGCCAGGCATTGGCGATATCCGAGGCGAGTGTCAATAAGATATAGATCACCGACAGCAAGAGCACAATGACTTGGGTAACTGGAAAGTCTTTATGTGTGATGCTTTGGTAGGCAAGATAGCCTAAGCCATCTAGCGCAAAAATTGTTTCGATCACAATTGAACCGCCCAGAAGAAAGCCTAATTGCACCGCGGCCAAGGCTACCACGGGCACAATTGCGTTACGTAAAGCATGTTTAAACACGACAGTGCGAGTCGGTAAACCTTTTGCCCGGGCGGTACGAATATAGTCCGCTCCGAGTACTTCAATCATGCCCGCGCGTATCAGACGCATAAAAGCGGGCGCGGCGTAATAGCCCAGAGTGATGGCCGGCATGACAAAGTGCTGCCAAGTGTCGCTGCCTGAGACCGGGAGCATGCGCCAAGAAATTGAAAATAGCATGATCAGAATCAGCGCAAAAAAGAAGTTGGGCATTGCTTGACCAACCACGGCCACTGCAAGACACAGGCGATCGATCCAACTATTTTTATAAATTGCAGCAAGCACACCTAAAGGAACCGAAACCAACAAGGCAAACGCGAGTGCGTACAGCGCGAGCAGCATGGTCGTCTTGAGCTTGCTGAGGATGAGGGGTCCAACATCTGTTTTGAAATAGATCGAGGTGCCCAGATCGCCACTGATTAGCTTAAGCACCCAATTCCCGAACTGAACGATGATTGGCTGATCGAAACCATAGGTTTTGCGCACCATGTCAATATCGGCCTGACGCGCGCCTTCTCCGGCGATCGCCAAAGCGGGATCTCCGGAAAGATAGAGCAGCATGTAGGCGATGATCGAAACCGTCAGCGCGACTAGGACGGCGAGTCCTAGTCGTTTAGAGATGTATCCCAGCATGGGGTGCTACCTGTGTTGCGTGTGCGCTGAACGCGTTATTTCCAGCCCATTTCCCAGAAACGCACGAGCTCGTCGTGGTAGGGCTTGAATTTGACGTCCTTACTCGCCACGTAATACACAGGCAAGGACCAGAGTGGAACTGCATAGGCTTGGTCAGCAATGATACCCAACGCCTTTTTGTAATAGGCTTGGCGATCTTTCAGTGCGACAGCGTTATCGCCTTTGTTGAGGAGTTCAATGACCTCTGGGTTGCGGCTCACGTCATCGCTACCCCCGCCGAAATACACGGGAGTCGAAGCAGATAAGTCGTTGACCAGGTTCGAACCCCATGTCTGATGGGTCAGGGCTGTTTTGTTTGTGCGGGCAAGGTCGCGCATTGCTGCGTATTGCATGAAGCTGAGTTTGGCTTTGATGCCAACCGCTTGAAGGTAGTTGATCATCGCCTCAGTTTGTTGGCGCTCGCGATAGGCCATGATGTCTACCGAAAAGCCGTTGGGAAAGCCAGCCTCTGCAAGCAGCTTTTTCGCCAAGGCAGGATCGTAGCTGTATGGCGTGATGCCTTCGCTTGTGCAACCGACCTGTGAAGGCGTGCAAATCGAGTTAATGATTTCACCACCACCCACGATGTTTTTCAGAATGGCCTGACGATCGATTGCGTGCGCGATGGCCTTGCGTACTCTGATGTCTTTGAGCTCTGGTGCGGGTGTGCCATCACGCGTGTTCATTTGTAAAAAAACGATACGCATGGTGTTGCCGCTTTCAACTTGCAGATGCGGAACGGCTTTGAGTTTTTCAGCCTGATCCTTTGGCACGTGCATGATGAAGTCTTCGCCACCCGACATCACCTCGGCGATTTGTGTTTGACGGTCAGGAATGAAGCGAATACGAACTTTGCCGATTGTGGGCTGCGTTTTTGGCGACTCTTTGAAATAGTCTTTGTTACGTTCGAGTGTGACGGACTTACCAGGGATATGTTCGATGATCTTATAGGGACCCGAGCCAACAGGCTTCAAGTTCATCCCAGCAGGACCCACTTCTTTATAGTATTTCGCTGGGTGAATGGCCAGCGTGGTGGCAAGGTAGTCAATCGCCGCAGGGAAGGGCTCTTTGCTGATGATACGAACTTTAAATTTGTCGAGTTTTTCGACACGCTGAATCCAGCGAACGTTCTGCTGAGTCGTTGCTTTATTGGCAGGGTCCGAGACATAGTTGAGCGTAAAGACCACTGAGTCCGCGTCAAATTCTTCGCCGTTGTGGAACTTGATCCCTTCGCGCAATTCAAACTCAAGGGTCTTGTCGTCGATTTGCTTCCAGCTTTTCGCAAGCTGACCTTTGTATTCGTTGGTGTTCGGATCGCGGTAGATCAACGTATCCCAAACGTTTGCGGCGATGATCACGCCGATACGAACGTTATTGAAGTAGGGATCGATGTTTTCCGGTGTTTGGTCATACGCCATGCCCAGCGTGTCGGTTTTCTTGCCAGCCAGAACGGGTTGCGCCAGCGCCATGCACAATCCTAGTGCACAGGCGACGAGGCTTGCCCGTAAGGGTTTCTTGGCCGAAGGTATGCTGCGGGCGGTGCTTGTTGTGGTCATAGCGTTCCTCGATCTAGATTTATTGCGAATAAAGATTCATTTAACCGTCAATTGCTCATTGAAGCAACTGTATACCTTAAGCAAGTGCTGTGCCAAATTTCTCTGATTGGGTTATCTTTGCTCCCTACACGCGCTAGATCTTACTGAAAACCATCATCCTCATCACAAGGCGTTATATGCAGAACCCAGCACTTGACCAAGCAGTACAGTTTGCGATTGCTCACGAAAGCACCTGGGATCGAGATTGCACAAGCGACAATTGGGGGGTGCATCATAGTGATCCGGAGCCCTACAACAAGTTGTATGGCCCTGTGCAATCGCGTGGCCCAAATTCTGGAACGATTTTGTTGCGCGGGAAAACCCTGACATCCTGGGGTGAGCCTAAGCGTGCGGACGTGACCTTTAGCGTCGCGAAAACCTATCTGGCGCTGTTGGCGGGCGTCGCTGTGGACCGCGGCTTGATCACCGACGTGAATGAAGCAATCGGTAAAAAAATAAAAGGGATTGGTTTTGACACTGGCAACAACGCGCTCGTGACCTGGGCACAGATGCTGCAACAGACGAGCGAATGGGAAGGCACCTTGTTTGGTTTGCCAGACCAAGTTGACCGCTACCGTGCCGTCACGTTCGCCAAGGCGCCCGATGGCGTCAAGGGCGATGCGCGTCCGCTGCAGAAGGCAGGCACCTACTGGGAATACAACGACGTTCGTATCAATCAATTGTCCTTGGCACTTTTACATCTGTTCCAGCGTCCGTTGCCTGAAGTGTTTCGTGAGGCCATCATGCGCCCCGTAGGCGCAAGTGAAGACTGGAAATGGGTCGGTTACGACAACGCTTGGGTTGAGATCGCGGGTAAACGCGTGCAATCCGTGCCGGGAGGCACGCATTGGGGGGGCGGCATGTCGGTCAGCGCTGAAGATCAAGCGCTTGTTGGTCAGATGATGTTGGACAACGGAATGGCTAAGGGTAAACGTGTTCTGTCAGAGGACTGGATTAAACGGATGCAGGTTCCCTGCGCGCTCGCGCCTTTTTATGGTTACCTGGTGTGGCTCAACGGCGATCAGAAAGTATTTCCAAGTGTGCCTGCGTCCAGCTATTTTGCCGTGGGCGCGGGGAGCTCTTTTACTTGGGTTGAGCCAGAGTTACAGATGGTGGTCATCATTCGTTGGTTGAATTCAGCGCACGCCGACGCAGTGTTCGGTAAAATCTATCAAGCTGTCAAAGCCTTGGCCTAGATCAACGTAATTAAGGACTTCCATGCACACATTTGCTCGTTCGGCTACTTCGGTAGCGTTAGCCGTCGCTTTAGCGACCGGTACGTTGCTCGTAAGCACGACGTTGGTCACCCCCGCCTTTGCACAATCGACGCCCCAGGCTGCGAATTTAACGCAGCCCCAACTCGAGTCGCTTGTCTCGTCGATCGCGCTCTATCCTGATTCTCTCCTCTCGCAAATGCTGATGGCTTCGACCTATCCGCTTGAGGTAGCTGAGGCGTCGAATTGGTTACGTAACAACTCGCATCTAACGGGCACTGCATTGCAAGAGGCACTCAAGCCTCAGACATGGGACAACAGCGTGAAATCGCTGGTGACGTTTCCTGATGCATTAAATCTGATGGGTAACCAGTTGGGCTGGACACAAAAATTGGGTGATGCTTACTTGGCGCAACCCAAAGACCTGATGCGTGCGGTGCAAGCCTTGCGCGCCAAGGCCAAGCAGGCTGGTAACTTAAGCTCGAACTCGCAAGTGACCGTATCGAGCGATCCACAGGCCAACATTATTATCGTGCCATCCAATCCACAGATTGTGTATGTACCTACGTACAACCCGATGATGGTTTATGGTGCTTGGCCTTGGGCAGCCTACCCGCCTTACCCAATGTATAACCCGGGATGGGGGTTGATGAGTTTTGGTGTTGGTATGGCCGTCGGTGCCGCACTTTGGTCCACTCCACATTGGGGGGCGGGATCGATCACGATCAATAACAACAACTTCAATAATTTCAACAACCGATTTAACTCGGTAGCTAATCAGCGATCGAATTTTGTAGGTGACGCAAATACGTGGGCGCATAATCCAGCACATCGTGACGGTGTTCCCTATAACAACGCTGCGCTCAGCAACCGTTTCGGTGCGAATAACTTGAGCGACATGGATCGTAATAATCTCGCCCGCCAGCAAGGTGCCGTGAACAACTGGAAGAACAACGCGACGCCGGAAGAACGGCAGCGCGCAGATCAGGCTCGCCAGAACGCGCAAAATGAGTTCCAGCGCAATGCTGGTTCTGGCGACCGTTTTGGCGGTGCTGACCGCAATTCTGGTGGTGACAGAAATTTCGGTGGGGGTGATAGGAATTTTGGGGGAGGGGATCGTAGTTTTGGTGGCGCTTCCCGTGGCAGTTTTGGCGGAGGACATTTTGGCGGCGGTTTCCGGCGCTAGTGTCTTGTGCAAGCCAACCCTCTACCTACTTGGAGTCAATAAGATGAAAAAATATTTAGCAATGATCCTGATGGCAGCATTTCCCCTGGCAGCCCCGCTCGCGCAAAATGTGCCCCGCTCAGGCGTAACAACCGAAGCCATGATTGAATTGTGCAAAAGCCGCACCGACATTGAGGCGCAAACGTTCTGCTACGGCTTTGGTGAAGGCGTCTATCAGGGCTATCTGTTGGGCCGCAATACCAAGGAAGCGCCAACGATTTGTCTGCCCCCTCAGGGCGTCTCTCGGGATGCGGTGCTTGCGGAATTCATCAAGTGGGCGATGGAGCGGCCTCAGTACAACCAAGATAAAGCCGCTGTCACTATCATGCGGTTTTTGCCCGTCCGCTTCCCCTGCTAAGGTCCGCCTGAACAGTTTTCGCGCTTTCGCTACAATGGCGCCTCTGTCTGTTGCCCCGATGATGAAATCGGTAGACATATGAGACTTAAAATCTCAGGCCTTAGGGCGTGCCGGTTCGATTCCGGCTCGGGGCACCATTAATAGCAGGCGAGAGGGTCCGATCGTTCTACCCCCTAAACGCCACCATGCTTTGGTTGGTTCAGAGCCGTCTTGTCGGTCTCGGCAATCAGCGCGCGCAACTCTTCGCTAAAGGCATGTGCGAGCATCATCGGTGCTTGCCCATCAGGATAAATAATCGCATAGCGTGACGTGAGGGTTTCCTCGACGGGAATCGCGACCAAATCCACACCCGTGAAGGTTTCGACCGTCCATCGCGATACCAAGGAAATTCCC
>CAIUZV010000256.1 GCA_903903735.1 uncultured beta proteobacterium
CGCGATGGCAACGTCGCACGCGAGTTCGGGCGTCGCATTCAAGTCGGGATGGTCGGGATCAATGTTCCGATTCCTGTTCCCATGGCATGGCATGGCTTTGGCGGCTGGAAAAAGAGCCTGTTTGGCGATATGCACGCGTATGGCGAGGAAGGTGTGCGCTTCTACACCAAACAAAAATCAATCATGCAACGCTGGCCAGAAACGATTGGCAAAGGTGCCGAGTTCGTTATGCCGACCTCCAAATAAGAGTCGGGTCACGCATGCAGAAACGAGCGGTTTGTTTACTTAGCGGCGGGCTGGATTCAACGACCGTTCTCGCGATTGCTCAGGACGAAGGCTTTGAGGTCTACGCCTTGAGCTTTCGTTACGGCCAACGCCATTCGATCGAATTGGAAAAAGCCGCCGCCTTTGCAACGCTGCGTGGTGTTGCACGTCACGTGGTCTTAGATATCGATCTTCGCAGCTTTGGTGGATCAGCGCTGACCGCCGACATTCCCGTACCCAAAGGGCATAGCGTTGAAGATATCGCCGAAGGCATACCGATCACCTACGTGCCCGCACGCAATACGATTTTTTTAAGTTTTGCGTTAGGGTGGGCTGAAGTGCTTGGTGCGCAAGACATCTTCGTAGGCGTGAACGCAATGGATTACAGCGGTTACCCAGACTGCCGCCCAGAATACATTGCCGCGTTTGAACACCTCGGTAACCTCGCGACCCAAGCAGGTGTAGAGGGGCACCAGCGCTTAAAGATTCGTGCACCACTGGTGAAGATGACCAAAGCGGACATTATTCGCAAAGGCCTCGCGCTCGGCGTAGACTTTTCCGAGACCACAAGCTGCTACGACCCAGGGCTCGATGGGTCACCTTGCAAACAGTGCGACTCGTGCCTGCTCCGAGCCAAGGGCTTTAGTGAAGTTGGCATCGCAGACCCGCTGGATGCCAAGTTCCGTGCATGAGCCTCAACCTTGTGGGTTAAATCAGCTCGCGGCCTTACTGGAAGGCAAGTGAGAAGCCTGGGACGTATGTCACCAACATCAGCACCACCAACATGATGCTCACAAACGGCCATATTTTGCTTGCCACTTCGCTCAACTTCAGACCGCTAATCGCCATGCCCACAAATAAGCAATAGCCAATGGGCGGCGCCGCCATCCCAATCGCAACGTTGGTGACGATAATCGTGCCAAAGTGAATCGGATCAATCTGAAAGCTGTTGGCAATCGCAATCAACAAGGGGCCGAGTACCACCATGATGGCGATCTCATCCATCACCGCGGCGAGCAAGAAGAAGGCAATGTTCAAGACCAGCAACATGATCCATTTTTGTTCAATATTCGCCGAGAGCCAGGCAGCAAGTTTGGGCGCAAGCTGCTCTTGCGCAATAAGAATGCCGAATCCTGTCGAGAACATGATGATCGCCATGACGATCGAGGTAATTTTCAACGAGCGCCAGACGATGGGGCCAATGTCGGCAATTTTTAGGCGCTTCTCGATAAACATGCCAACCAGGATCGCATAGACGCAACTGACCACTGCCGCTTCCGTCGGCGTAAACACACCGCCATAAATCCCTCCGAGCACGATTGCCGGAGCCAGAAGAGCCCAGATGCCATCACGCAAGGCCGAACGTATCTCGCTTAGCGATGCACGCTTCTGCACAGGAATCTTGTTGCGACGAGCATGCACCCAACACACGATGGACAATCCGAATGCCATGATCAAGCCGGGAATGATGCCGGCACTAAACAAGCGCGAAATAGATTGCTCGGCGATCACACCCCAAATCACAAACGCAATCGACGGCGGAATAAGCGGAGCCAAAATTCCAGCACTGACAGCCAGTGCCGTCGCGAAACCTTTGTCGTAGCCGCGCGCTGCCATGGCGGGAATCATGATGGCTCCGATCGCTGCCGTGGTCGCAGGCGCAGAGCCAGAGATCGCGGCAAACACCGTGGCGGCTACAACCGTCACATGGCCCAAGCCACCTGTCAGATGGCGAACAAATACATCCGCGACCTTCACCAGCCTGGCCGACAAACCGCCGGCGGTCATGAGCTCTCCCGCCAGCATAAAAAACGGGATTGCCAATAACGAAAACGATTGGGTGCCCGCCACCATGCTCTGAGGCATCAACATGGGTTCGATGCCCGAGACCAACAGCGACACAGCCACAACAATCCCGATGCCGAAGGCAAAGGGAACACCGAGGAGCATTAGCACGCCAAATCCTGCAGACAACAACCAGGCAGTGCTACTCATTTAGAGACTCCGCATGAGGCAATAAGCGCTCAAAAGAAAATAGAGCCAACAGCACACCAAAGACTGGCGCTAGTGCGTAAAGAAACTCAATCGGAAAACCAATCGCCGCCGATGTAGCGCCACGCGTTTCAATCGCGTAGTTCCACCCCGAGATCGCTAGAAACACGCCGAGGGCAAACAGCATCAGTGAAACAACGCGCTCCAATATCCATTGCAGCGATGGCGGTAAGACATTGAGCAACAAATCCATGCGTGCATGCGTCATATGACGCACACCGATGGCCGTCGCAATCACGACAACCCAGCCAAACCCAAGGAGTGCGAGCTCCTCGCTCCAGGACAGGGACACCCCAAATACATAACGCAGGAAGACCTGCGCCGCCAAGGCCGCAAGCATGAGCAGCACAACTAGCACTGCTACATACTTGAGAACCTTCTCGACTACATCACAAAAGCGGCGCATACAAACAATCCAAACTATTTAACCGCGTCGAGCGCTTGGTTCATCAACGAATCGCCAACTGTCTTTCTGGCTTTTTCATAGATTGGCTGTACCGACTGACGGAAAGCAGCCACATCACCCACGCTGTTGACCGTCATCCCTTTCTTTTGCAAACCAGTGAGCAAGTCCTTGACATCATTACCCGCGGCTTTACGCTGTGCAGCAGTAGCCACTTTACCGGCCTCGATGACCGCAGCACGCTGTTCGGGTGTGAGCTTATCCATGGTGCGTTTGGAAATGATGAGCTCAATCGCTGAGTAGGTGTGATTGGTCAAGGACAAGAACTTCGTGACCTCATACATCTTGCTGCTATCAATCACGGCAATCGGGATTTCAAGGCCATCAATCGTGCCTTGTTGCACGGCGGTGAAGGTCTCGCCCCACGCCATTGGAATGGCCGCGCCACCCAGTGATGTAAACATGTCGATAAACAATGGGTTTTGCATCACGCGATACTTCACACCCTTGACGTCAGCGGGCACCGTAACCGGTTTTTTATTGTTGATCATCTGACGGAAGCCGCCTTCCATGTAACCGAGAACAATAATGTTCTTCTTGGCCAACATGGCAGCCAACTCACCACCGAGCTTTCCATCCAACGCTTTTTGAGCCTGCGCTTCGCTTGAGTACAAGAAAGGCAAGTCATTGATCTGGAAAGCAGGCTCGATCTGAGCGATCACGGCATTCGTGATGATTGCCGCGTCAACCGTACCGAACCGTACGCCTTCCATCACTTGCTTTTCTTCGCCAAGCTGGCGGTTTGGATACATCTGCACTTGCAGGGATCCTTTGGAAATCCTCTCGACTGCTTCTTTAAAAGCACGCGCGCCGACTGAATATGGGTCGGTTGGACTATCGGGAGTCGTCCAGCCCAACTTCAACACGGTTTGGGCGCTTGCAATCGTTGGCATCGTAAATGCGCAAACAGCCGAAACCAAGGCCGAGAGCGCGAGCATGTTGCGTCGTTTCATTGGAAAGTCTCCTTTATGGGTAAA
>CAIUZV010000257.1 GCA_903903735.1 uncultured beta proteobacterium
AGCCCGTGTGCCATCAGTAGAGACGTCGTCGTGGATTATGACTTCGACTCGAAAGTCAGTCTCCTGCGCCAATATGCCGTCCAAGCACGAAGCAATATATTTCTCGTGATTATAAGTCCAGCATATTACTGAAACCACTACTTTGCTTTCTGCTCCCCATGCTTGGTTCTTTATCGCATTCAAGGTTGTTTAGCGATTTTGGCACAATCGACCCGAGTACATTGTCGAAGCGCGCGACCGACGTGCTCTGTTATTGTTAGTGTGAACGAGCGCTGATTTAATGAGGGTAACAGCTTCAGCACTCACCTCGATCCGAAAAGGTCCGACCACGCGTGAGCACCATAATGCAAACCGTTTTATCATCAGTCGTTGTCAGGAATACCTCGGTCGCTGATATGCTGAACTTTTTATCGTAGGTCGGCCTGTTCCGCGGGCATTCAGAAGCGAGATTACGGCACGGAGCCGCGCGGGACGCCTTAGTGACGTGACTCGTGAGTAGGCTATGGGGCGAGCCGAGTAGGCTTCATGGGGGATTGAGCTTCGCCCCGGCACTTTTTCGTGGAATTGACCGGTTCCGCGATTCAATGGTTAGCCCGTAGGCGCATTATGCACAGTAAGCACACTATTTATACATGGGCTAATACTCTCTTTCCAATAAATTGGCTTCATTGCCTCCGAATGTTTAACCCTATAATTTCTCACTGTCCCGCAGATTCCTAAACGAAAATATGCACAGTCAAAATAATATTACACAGAAATATATCGCTTGGGCGACGCCCCTTGAAGTCATTACAAAATATGCTTTTATTGATTGTTCCGCATAACGCAGTTTGTTTTTTAAAGTTTTTAATTGCTTAACATTACGCCAATCTAAGATAGCCTAATGCCCTGGACCTCAGCATTTCTGACGAGAGAACGCCTATAAAAATCACGACACAGCCAAAAAGGATGAGAAATGACATAGCGGGCACCACGTCGAAATTTTCGTGAGGCAATTTACTCATAATGTATCCAGTAGAACAGATCGGCACCCAGATTTTGAGTATATCTTTCTGATACCAAAGATAGTTTAAACCTGGCTCAAATTTTCGATGCACAAGCGGAAGCCAAGCGATGAATGACAAGAAATTCATCCCAAGCCATACGTACGCAGCGCCGACCCCGCCATAATTAAGCGCCCCGAAAATGATAGTAGGGAAAAGCAATGCGACAAAGATGGCATTGCCCATAAAATGTAGCCGTAGATCACCTTTTGCATATTGTAAATAAAATGGAAACGCAGCCACGGCGAGAATACCGTTGCCAAGGGCATATAGCTTCAAGATCGGTGCCGTATCGTGCACAATCGCTCGGTCGCCTGTCCAGGCCCATAATAGGGGTTCGGCACAAAAAGCCAACGTAACTGATGCAGAGCCGGCCAGGACGGACACAAGCTGTGTCGATTCTCGGTAAAGTTTGATAAGACCCGCATGATTTCCTTCGGCTTCCAGTTTGGCCATACGTGGCATGATGGCACTGCTGATGGGACTGCAGATGACCGTTATTCCACCTGCGACCAGCACCGCCAATGTAAAGTGGCCGTAGTCAGACAGGCTCAATATTTTGGAGAGAACCAATTTATCCGTTTGGGTCACCAAGACCCAGACTGATGACGTGAATGCAATGGTCAGCGAGAATTTTAACACTGGTTTGAGCGGTGCCCAAGTCCAAGGTAAGTTCTGACCTCTGGGGACAACCGGAAGCAGTCTGTACGAATAAACAATCAGGCCTGTAATTTCCAAAATTGCCACGGCGAATTGGTAAGCGAAGAACGTGGTCGGAGAATGACTCATGTACACCAAAACCGGCAGCACCAGGACGAAACGCACGGTGGCCAGCAACGTATTAAAACCACCCAGCCAGACCATGCGTTCTGCACCACTTATTGCCCCCCGATAAAGCCCGCACATCCACCGCATCGCGATGGCAAGCGCCATGTATTCGAGTGATTGTTGAACTTCATGCAAAGGGATTTGGTCTACTTTTAACCATTCGCTTGCGATGTATCCGGCAGCAGCATAGAGTGCTGAACCGCCGATGATCGCCACCAGCAGAAATATACCTTCCAGTGCTCTGACCAAGCGTCGGTAGCTCAGTGCATCCGTTACGCCACCATTGAAACGAGCAGCTTCACGGGACATAGTAGGTGTGAGTCCCATATCCAGCAGTCCGAACCAAGCTTGGAGCATTGAAAAGAAACCAACCAAGCCATAGGCTTCTGAGCCCATATATTTGATGTACAGAGGCACCATCACAATGCCAATAATTGTGACGTACAACTGGCTGGCATAATTGGCCAGAATGTTGCGCTTCAGGCTCATGCCTGGTCAATAATTCGGGTATCAGTCATGAGTTCCAACCGTCGCAATGCAGGATTTACAGGCCTTGCTTGGCTTCACCACGTTCGCACATGAGGAAAATGCTGGAACACAAATCTGGATAGTGCTGGCCCAGCTTGTAGCAGCCTTCCAGGTATTCCCTAGAGATAATGTCAGTTTGCAGTAATCGATCCCATTGAAAGTTGGCAAGCGCCTTGAAAAATACGCCTGAGCGATGCGCCACCCTCAAGCCGGCGGCCACGGCATCGCGTTCTAGCGTGTCCAGCGAGTAGGTGCAACGATGACCGTGCGCGGCCTCAGCGGGAGTGATAGCGGCGTTGTGTGAGATCAACCCCATCTTCACCGCGATTTGTCGTGAGGGCGCGTTGGCGTTAGGACAAACTAGGAAAAAGCGGCCGCCTTCGGCCAGCCATTCGTCGTTGACACGCTTGAGCACACGCACCGGGTCGTCCAGATGCTCCAGGACGTGGGTCAGCACGATGTTGTCGTAGCGGCGCGGTAAGGCGGCGGATTCGAACAAGGAATGTACGTACTGCACGCGGTCGCCCAGCTCGCGGCGCGCCTCTTCAATGGCCTCTCCCGAGGCTTCGACGCAGGTCACGTCGTCGAAGCGATCGAGAAAGCGGCGCGTGAACTGCCCCTGATAACTGCCCAGTTCCAGCAGGCTCCCCGGCCTGAAGAAAGGCTCGAACGAGCGAATCATGTAGGGATGCATGATGTCGAAGTCGAAGCTGTAGGCATACTTCTCGTTCTCAGCATTGCTCGAGTCATTAAGCTCGACGTTGTAGTTTCTTGTATTCGACATTTCCTTTAGCCCTTCTTTTTTGAAAAATCAGTTTCCAGTATTGCTATTCCAAAACCATTCCGTCCAAACTCGTTGCCGTTATAAAGCAAGTAGACGTTGCCATTGCATTCGAAGATATGCGGATAACATTGCATTTGTGAGTCCCAGCCTTTTTCAGACACATCAATGCCCGCCAGACTGTCGTTACGTTTCCAAGTTTCTAGGTCAGTCGACCATGCGTAACCCAGCCGATAACCGCGGCTGGAGTCTTTTCGAAAACCATTGGCTTGACGGTAGCAGAAGTACATGTGGTAGACGCCATCCAAGCAAACGACGGTCGGAAGTGCTTGGCACTCTTCGGGATTCAGCCGGTCACTGATGATCTGCCGCCCATCACGTTGCCAATTGACACCATCGGTCGAAGTTGCGTGCGCGATCTTGTAAACCCTATCGGGCGCTTCGGTTTCAACAAACTTCTGCCATTTGGTGCCATAGATATACCACATATGGTAGGTGTCGCCGTAACGGCTCACGAATGCATCTGCTACCAGAAACGGCTCCTTCAACGACGCGGTCAGTAGTGGCCCCGAACCATGTCGTTGGAATGTCAGGCCGTCATCTTGACTGATAGCAAGGCCAATCGATGCGTCCGCCGATACTGAGACCTTACGGTTCCAACCTGTTGTGTAGGCCAGCACACGGTCGCGATCCCGCATCACATTGATTGGGAAAATTCCATGTTCATCGAAGCAGCCTAAGCCGCCGAGCGTCATCACGGGATGGGTGGATACGCCGATCATGCGACTCATGTCTAGCTCGAAGTCTGCGAAAGCCACGTGGCTCAGATATTTACCTGTCTTGTCCCGTTCCCGAGTCGAGAAATATACTCTTACCCTGTCCTGCAGTACCAAGGTCTGCGGTGACTGAGCAAACTCGGCGCAGCGATTGAGCAGCACATGTTCGGCTGGGTCGACAATCTTGCCTAACTTTGTCCACTTCAT
>CAIUZV010000258.1 GCA_903903735.1 uncultured beta proteobacterium
GAAAGCCCGGTCACGACAACCAGCCGATGACGCGGCAGATCGAGCGACACGTTCTTTAAATTGTGGGTGCGGGCACCCCGGATGCGGATTTCGTCCATGACACGTTTTCAAAAGGTAACTTGGTACTATACCGTGCTGGCGTGAAACACGTATGCCAACCCTACAGAAACAATTCAAACCTTGATGCCTAAAACCCCTTCTTTGGCCCTGACTCCGACCGAACGGCGTGCCAGCTTTGCGCTGGCCGGGCTCTTTGCGGCCCGAATGCTGGGGCTGTTTTTGCTGTTACCTGTTTTTGCCGTTGCTGCGCAGTCGCTCGCGGGCGGCGATGATCCTGCTCGAGTTGGTTTGGCGCTCGGCATGTATGGGCTGACCCAGGCCTTTATGCAAATCCCGTTTGGGCTGGCTTCTGACCGCTGGGGGCGACGTCCGGTGGTGTTGTTCGGCCTCGTGTTGTTTGTGCTGGGCAGCGTGGTCTGTGCTTTGTCGACGGATATTTACTGGGTCACGCTGGGCCGGGCGATTCAAGGCTCTGGCGCAATTTCTGCGGCCGTGACTGCCTGGCTCGCCGATGTGACGCGCCCCGAAGTCCGTACGCGGGCCATGGCCATGGTCGGTGGCTCGATCGGATTATCTTTTGCACTCGCTTTGGTCCTCGCCCCCCTGATTGTTGGCTCGGCTGGCTTGGCAGGTCTGTTTTGGACTATCGCCTTGCTTGGGGTCGTCTGCCTAGCCGTTGCCCGCTTCATGATCCCACTCGCACCACCACAGCCTAAGCCTGCAAAGCCCACTAAGCCTATGCAAGTGCTCACTAACACCGATTTATTGCGTTTGAACTTTGGTGTATTTTGTTTGCATTTGATCCAGGTGGCGCTCTTTGTAGCGGTGCCGCCGTTGTTCCTTAAACTCGGCGGACTGACAGCCGCCGAGCTCTGGAAAGTCTATTTGCCCGTGATTTTTGGCTCGTTCATTTTTATGGTCCCGGCCATTTTTGTCGCGGAAAAACGCCACGCCCACCGTGCCATGTTGCGCTTAGCGGTTGCCGGCTTGGTGCTGGCCTGTGCGTTTTTGGCGTGGGCCAGCCAAAGTTTTTATCTTCTGGCGTTTGGCCTGACAGCATTCTTTGTGATGTTTAATGTGCTCGAGGCGCTGCAACCCTCGCTTGTATCGCGCGTTGCACCACCCGAACTTAAAGGGCTGGCGTTAGGCTTCTACAACACCACCCAAGCGGCCGGCCTGTTCTTGGGCGGCGCGTTAGGCGGCAGCCTGATCGTATGGGGTGGTGCCACCGCAGTGTTTTGGTCAGCCAGCGCACTGGCTGCCGTTTGGCTGGTTGTGACCTGGGGCTTGAAGCCTTTCGCCCCTCGGTCTTAACCGTCCTGCTCAGTCTTAATCGGCCTTGATCCCCGAGGCCTTAATGACACGTGCCCAGCGCTCGCTGTCTTTCACGAGAAACGCCCGGAACTCGTCGGGTGTGTCGCCGATAGGCGATGCACCCAGATCTTTCATGCGCTTGATGATTTCAGGCTGCGCTAACGCTTTTTTAAGCGCAGCGTTTAACTGATCAACAATCGCTTTGGGTGTGCCTGCGGGGGCCAACATGCCAACCCAGGGTGCCGTTTGTTCAAAGTCAGGAAAGCCCGAAGCATCCATGGTTGGTACACCCGGGAAATCAGGCATTGGCTTGGACGAGCCCACGGCAAGTACGCGCAGGCGCTTGTCTGCCACGTGACCCGCAATGCCAATCATCGGATAAAACATAAACGACACGCGACCGGCCATCAC
>CAIUZV010000259.1 GCA_903903735.1 uncultured beta proteobacterium
CGGAACACAAACGCCACCAGCGCCACGAGGCGACAGGTACGGAAGCGGTGCGTAGTGACAAGGACATCGTTAATCTCTATTTAACGTTCTGCAACCCACTGAGCTGCGTGTTCAATGGAATCTACTATAGCATCGACGTCAAGCGAATGCACGCTCTTACCCTCGTTGTAGCCATAGGGCACCGCTAGGAAAGAGCAGCCTGCAGCACGGGCTGACAGGGCGTCATTCACAGAATCCCCCACGGCAACAGTCCGATTCGGCGAGCTTTTGAGTAAATTACAGGCATGCAGCATCGGGGCGGGGTGGGGTTTGCGCTCCGCAAGGGTATCCCCGCAGACGATGGCTTGCATGTATTTGGCCAAACCGGTGCGCTCTAGCAGTGGCACGGCGAACTCGGCATTTTTGTTGGTCACCACGGCCATGCGCATACCCATCGCCTGGAGGCGGTCGAGGCCAGGTCGAACCCCGTCAAAAATGATTGCTTGATCGCCGTTGATGCGGTGGTAGTTGGCCGTATAAGACACTTTGGCTTGCTTAAACAGCGCGTCCGAAGGGGCTTGTCCGGCCTGAACACTCGTCAGGACGCGTCGAATCAGATTGTCGGAGCCCTTGCCGATGTAGGTGGCAATTTCAGCTTGCGTGATGGCTGCAAACTTTAAGTCGGCAAGCATGGCGTTAACCGCGACGGTAAAGTCAGGAATCGTATCCATCAAAGTGCCGTCCAAGTCGAGCAGAACGGCGTCAAACGCTAAAGACGAGGTGATCTGCGCGGAGGTCATTGATCGGCGAGTGCAATCTGGGCGCGCATCGCGTTAATCACGGCTTGATAGTCGGGTTGCC
The DNA here is from genome assembly GCA_903903735.1 of uncultured beta proteobacterium. Taxonomy (GTDB): domain Bacteria; phylum Pseudomonadota; class Gammaproteobacteria; order Burkholderiales; family Burkholderiaceae_B; genus Zwartia. The sequence goes on from CAIUZV010000259.1 coordinate 841, forward strand.
CAAAAATTGCTGAGCCTGCAACGAAGGTATCAGCGCCCGCCGCACGAATGTCTCGGATATTGTCGGCCTTAACACCGCCATCCACCTCAAGCGCGATGGCTTGTCCGCCGGCCTGAAGGTGCGCGTCGATCAGTTTGCGTGCGGCACGCAGTTTTGTGAGGGTTGCAGGGATAAAGCTCTGTCCGCCAAACCCCGGGTTCACCGACATCAGCAGAATAATGTCGACCTTGTGCATGACATGTGCGAGCCAATCCAGCGGCGTGGCGGGGTTAAATACGAGCCCCGCTTTGCAGCCCTGCTCGCGGATGAGGGCCAGGCTGCGGTCCACGTGACGGGAGGCTTCCGGGTGAAACGTAATCACGTTCGCGCCTGCTTTGGCAAACATTGGGATCAGGCTGTCGACCGGTTCGACCATCAAGTGCACGTCAATCGGCACGTCCACGTGGGGGCGAATCGCCTCACAAACCATAGGGCCAATCGTCAAATTGGGAACGTAATGGTTGTCCATGACGTCAAAATGGATCCAATCGGCGCCGGCGGCGACAACATTTCTGACTTCTTCACCCAGTCGGGCGAAGTCCGCAGATAAAATACTGGGAGCGATGCGAGCTGTTGTCAAGGCGGTTGTTTCTGGCATGATGTGCGAACACCGAGTCGGATTAGCTCTCATTATTGCAGTTTTCTCTGGATGTGCATGTGAAACCTTTTGAACTTTCGGTGGCGGTCGAACCGCACTTTGTTGCGGATCAGTCCAATCCGGCCAAACAGCAGTTCGTCTTTGCCTACAAAGTCCGTATTACCAATACGGGCGAGCGACCCGCCCAAGTGATTAGTCGTCACTGGGTTATTACCGACGGCGATCAGGCCGAACAAGAAGTCCGTGGTTTGGGTGTGGTGGGGCAACAACCCTTACTCGCCCCGGGCGAAACCTTCGAATACACCAGCGGTTGTCCGTTAAAGACACCTGTGGGGACCATGCGTGGCAGTTACCACTGTGTGGGGGAAAACGGTGTGCCGTTCGAAGTCGATATTCCTGAGTTTGTGCTGGCCATGCCACGCACCCTGCATTGAAACCGTTCATGATCAGCTCACCTCAACATATGCGTTTACTTTGGGTTAGTTTTTTGTTGGTCTTACTGGCGGGCTGCACGACCGTGAGTGAGCCTCCTGCGCCTGCGGCCCCCGCACCCGTCCCTGCCGTGACACCGGTTGTGCCGTCGGGACCGATCTCGGATAGCGCCGCACGTCAGTTGCAAGGTCGTTTTGTTTCGGCAAACTGGTCCGAGTTGCCTGGGTGGTCCGATGATGATTTGAAAAATGTTTGGACGACATTTCTGCGTAACTGCCAAGGGCTGATGCGCCCGACCTCGACGAACCTCGCGGGCCCGACGCGTGCGACACCGCTTGCCTGGCAGCCGGTGTGCGCGGCCGCATCGGATCGCGCGCGCGCTCCAGCGGCGAACGACCCACAGGCCGTCAGAAGATTTTTGCAGACCTGGTTGAGCCCTTGGCGCCTTCAGGGCCCAGATGGCAAGCCGGCGAGCAACATTGTGACGGGCTACTACGAGCCGCTCGTGTTGGGTTCTCGAACGCGCACGGGCGCTTATCAATGGCCGCTTTACACCGTGCCCGCTGACTTGCTTACGATCGACTTAGGTCGCGTGTATCCAGAGCTTGCCGGTAAACGCGTACGCGGTAAATTAGATGGTAAGCGGGTAGTGCCCTACGAAAGTCGAGCGGCAATCGAGACCTCTGGTCGACGTCCTCCCGCAATCGTTTATGTCAACGACCCCGTGGATAACTTCTTCTTGCAGGTGCAGGGGTCCGGTCGTGTGCAGCTGCCAGATGGCAAGACCATACGTGTGGCGTATGCGGATCACAACGGCCACCCGTATGTCTCGATTGGTAAGTGGCTGGCAGACAAAGGTGAAATGCCCATTGCACAGACTTCCATGCAAAACATTCGGGCCTGGGCTAAACGCAATCCCAATCGTACGCAAGAGATGCTGAACGCAAATCCGGCTACGGTGTTCTTTGCGGAAGAAGCCATCACAGATCCAGAAATTGGCCCAAAGGGTGCCTACGGCATTCCCCTGATGGCGCAGCGCTCTATTGCAGTTGACACAAATTTTGTACCGCTCGGCACCCCTGTGTTCTTGTCGACGACCATGCCCTCGTCCAACACTGCGTTGAATCGTCTAGTGTTTGCGCAAGACACGGGAACCGCTATTCGTGGCGCCGCAAGAACGGACTTTTACTGGGGCTTTGGTGCCGCGGCGGGTGAGCTTGCCGGAAGAATGAAACAGAACGGACAGATGTGGGTGCTGTGGCCGAAACAGGCCGGCGCACCGTCGGCGCGCTGATCAGGATGACGTAACCAG
>CAIUZV010000260.1 GCA_903903735.1 uncultured beta proteobacterium
CGCTTGTATCAAGTCGCGCCGATTTCAACAAACCTGATCTTATCGTACGTCGCTGAACACGTACTTGGTCTTCCACGTTCGTTCTAAAGGACACCTCATGACTGCCGTTCGCTCACCCGCCCCTGCTGCTGTCTTACACCCTAGCGCGACGCTTGCAAAGTTTGCCTCCGAACTGAAATACACCGACATTCCAGAATCGGTACGGATGCGCTGCGAAGATTTGTTTCTAGATACGATGGCTTCCATCTTGGCTGGCTCATCTGCACGAGCAGTCAAAGCGATGGCTAAATACACCGCGCTCATGGGGCCCTCCGAGGGCAAATCAGAGGACTTCGTCAATCGCAGAATGACGAATCCATTTTTCGCTGCCATGGTGAACGCAGCCGCTGCGCACGTCGTCGAGCAAGATGACGTGCACAACGGTTCCGTATTCCACCCCGCCGCTGTCGTATTTCCGCCAGCCCTTGCCGTGGCGCAAGCCATTGGTGCGTCCGGTGAAGAGTTCATCACCGCTTCGGTCGTTGGCTACGAAGTCGGTATTCGGGTTGGTGAATTTCTCGGTCGTTCCCACTACAAGATCTTTCACACCACCGGCACCGCTGGCACGGTCGCTGCTGCAGTCACGGTTGGCCGCTTGCTCAAACTCAACCCCGAGCAAATGCTCAATGCCATTGGCTCAGCAGGCACACAAGCGTCCGGCCTATGGGAGTTTTTGCGCGATGCCGCGGACTCCAAGCAGTTGCATACCGCCCACGCCGCTTCCACCGGTCTGAGTTCTGCCTATTTGGCCAAAGAGGGCTTCACGGGAGCACGTCGCATTTTGGAGGGCGTACAAGGCATGGCTGCTGGTATGTCGACAGACGCCGATCCTGCCAAGCTGACAGACCGCCTAGGCATCCGCTGGGCATTGCCAGAGACCTCCTTTAAATTCCACGCATCGTGTCGTCACACGCATCCGGCAGCGGATGCACTGCAGCACGCAATGAAGACGCATGGTTTGAAAGCAGATGACATTAGCCGCGTCGTCACCCATGTGCATCAAGGCGCGATCGATGTACTGGGGCCCGTTGTCGACCCGCAGACGGTTCATCAATCAAAGTTTTCGATGGGTACCGTCTTGGCGCTCATCGCCTTGCGTAACTCAGCTGACCTCGCAGGCTTTGATCAAGCGCTCAAGGATGGGCAAGTAACCGCCTTCCGCGACAAAGTCACGATGGAGTTAGACGAAGAAGTCGACACCGCCTATCCACAGCGTTGGATTGGCAAGGTCACTGTCACAACCAAAGATGGCCGAAACTTGGCAGGACGCGTAGACGAGCCCAAGGGTGACCCCGGCAACACCTTATCGCGTCCAGAAATTGAAGACAAAGCCTTGCGACTCGGAACGTACGAGGGGAATGCCACCGAAGCGCAGGTAAAAAAATTAATCCAGACCGTTTGGTCTATTAGCAAACAACCCACACTCGGCCGCGTGCTGTCTGATTAACTCGAATAACCGGAGACAAGCATCATGCGTTTACAGAATAAAGTTGCCATCGTCACAGGCGCTGCAAGCGGCTTCGGTGCCGAGATCGCGCGTTTCTACGTTCGCGAAGGCGCCAAAGTCGTCATCGCAGATTTGAATGAAGCGGGTGCCCAAAAAGTGGCAGCAGAAATTGGTGCGTCAGCGATCGCGGTGAAATGCGATGTCAGCAAGCGCGCCGACATTGATCTCGCTGTCAACACTGCTCTGCAGAAGTTTGGCTCGGTCGATATCGTCGTGAACAATGCAGGCTATACCCACAAGAACCAGCCCTTTCTCGATGTGGATGAAGCAGCATACGACCGATGCTTTGATGTCAACGTCAAAGCGATTTATCACATGATTAATGCAGTCGTGCCAATGATGCGTGCCAAAAAGTCTGGCTGCATCATCAACGTTGGCTCTACCGCCGGGCTGCGACCACGCCCAGGTCTGACTTGGTACAACGCGTCAAAAGGTGCGGCGAATCTTTTGTCGAAGTCGCTGGCCGTTGAGCTCGCCGGCGACAATATTCGCGTCAACGTTATTTGCCCCGTCATGGGTGACACCGGTATGTTGGGTGATTTTATGGGCATCCCCGACACACCGGAGAACCGGGCAAAATTCATTGCGACCATTCCCATGGGTAGGCTGAGTGTGCCACGCGATATCGCCAACGCAGCGGTGTTCTTGGCCTCAGAAGAGGCTTCCTTTTTGACGGGACTTGAGCTGCCTGTCGATGGTGGGCGAACGATTTAGCGCCCGCCTGTTGGCGTAAGCCTAACGGAACAACAATCAGCCTTTCCGGGCAGATTGTTGTCTCTGAGCCAACTCTGCAATACCGTCCTCAGCTAGCGCCAGCAGGGTGTTGAGCTCAGCGCGATCGAACGTATGTCCCTCGGCCGTGCCCTGTACTTCAACATAACGCCCCGATCCGGTCATCACGATATTCATGTCCGCATCGCAGCCAGAATCCTCCGGATAATCGAGATCGAGCACGGCCTGCCCTCCAACCATGCCAACCGACACAGCAGCAACTGAATCGATCAAGGGGTTCTTGCTTAGCAATCCCTGTTTGATGAGTCCGTCCACCGCGTCAGCAACGGCGATCCACGCCCCTGTAATGCTGGCACACCGCGTGCCGCCATCCGCTTGCAGCACATCGCAATCGATTTGAATCGTGCGCTCGCCGAGAGCCGTCATATCCATCACGGCCCGCAAGCTTCGCCCAATCAAGCGCTGAATTTCCTGAGTGCGGCCAGACTGCTTACCCTTGGCTGCCTCGCGATCGGAACGTGTATGCGTCGAGCGCGGCAACATCCCGTACTCAGCCGTGACCCAGCCCTGACCCTTTCCTTTTAGAAATGGAGGCACTTTTTCGAGTACGCTTGCTGTACACAACACTTGGGTGTTCCCCATCGCAATCAACACCGAACCTTCGGCGTAGCAGGTAAAACCGCGCTGTATGGAAACGCTGCGTAGCTGATTTGCAGCACGACCGGAAGGCCGTGGTTGTATAGAGCTAGCTTGGGTTGTAGGGGTAGTTGACACGATGTGCTCTCACAAAATTTCAGATAGTGGGTCGACCATGATTCAAAATAGCCAATCCCTAGGTTTACAGCGTCACAGTATACGCAGCGCAGCGCGTGGTGTCCTGCTCAGCGGACTCTATCTGAGCCTTGCGATCTCATGTCACAGGCCTCTTTGGGCGCAGAGCGCACCTGCTGTCATCACGACGCCGGGCACCGCCACCGCCGTCACACTGCCTGCCACCACTCCATCGGCTGACAATGCGGCCGTGCTGCGCTACGACGGATCCTTTGAGATATTTCATCCTACCGTTTCGACCGGGGGGATGGTGGCGAGCGAGCATCGGCTAGCCAGCGAAGTCGGCGCGCGGATACTGCAACAGGGTGGTAATGCAACGGATGCTGCGGTCGCCATGGGCTTTGCTCTGGCGGTCGTTTTACCGAACGCCGGCAATCTTGGAGGCGGCGGGTTTATGCTCGTACGCGATGCGACCAAAGGCAGCACGGTTGCCTTAGATTTTCGTGAAATAGCGCCAGCAAGCGCCCACCCAGGCCTGTTTTTGGACGCCAACGGGCAAGTCATCCCAGGAAAGTCGACACGCACACCCTATGCGGTGGGAGTGCCCGGCTCTGTTGCGGGCCTGGTTCAAGCTGCCCGCGACTACGGTAGTCTGCCGTTGTCACAACTCATCGCCCCAGCCATCGGGTTAGCCGAAAACGGTTTTACCGTCAGTGCGGTGCTCGAAGAGCAATTCAGATCTCACCGCGCCCACCTAATTCGCTGGGAGGGGACACGCGAGATATTCTTTAAGCGCAAAGCAGGTGCGCCTGAATGCGTGCTTCAACACTGCCCGCACGACGTCCTGGAAACTTATGGGCGCGGGAATCGCCTGATTCAAAAAGACCTTGCGAACACCTTACGGCTCATTGCGCAAGCAGGTGCAAACGGTTTTTACACTGGGCCCATCGCTCAGCAAATTGTGGCAGAACTCGCCAGTGCAGGTGCGCCCTCACCCATGACGTTACAAGACTTAAGTCAGTACCGTGTCGCCGTGCGGCAACCGATTCAAGGAACATACCGAGGCCATCAAATACTTTCGATGCCTGCGCCGAGTTCGGGCGGTGTGCACTTGATTCAAATGCTGAACCTACTCGAGCGTTATCCACTGGCCGAGTTCGGTGCGAATAGTGCGCGCACCATTCACTTGCTCGCAGAGAGTGCCAGACTGGCTTATGCCGATCGCTCGGAGTTCCTGGGAGACCCAGATTTCGCGAAGGTGCCGCAACGTGGCCTAAGTGCCAAGCGCTATGCGGATCAACTTGCTGCCGGTATCAATGTAGAACGCGCCACGCCCAGTAAGTCTGTGCGTCCTGGGCAACCTCTGCCATTTGAAAGTGATCAGACGACGCACTTCTCTGTCATTGATCGTGCAGGAAATGTCGTGAGCTGTACCTATACACTCAACTTGAACTTTGGTTCGGGTATGGTGGCGCGCGGCACCGGCGTTCTTTTGAATAACGAGATGGATGACTTCGTCGCCAAACCAGGTGTACCCAACTCCTTCGGCCTACTTGGCGGTGACGCCAATGCAGTAGAGGCCGGTAAGCGGCCACTGAGTTCGATGACGCCCGTTATCGTGCTCAAAGACGGAAAAGCATGGCTCGCGACAGGTTCGCCTGGAGGCTCTCGCATCATCACGACGGTGTTACAAAACCTCGTGAATATCATCGACTTCAACATGAATATCGCGCAGGCGATTTCTACACCACGCACGCATCATCAGTGGATGCCAGACCATCTAAGAATTGAACGTGGCATCAGTCCTGATACGATCGCGCTCTTGAAACAAATGGGGCATGACGTCAGAATCATGGCCACCATGGGACGTGCACAAACGGTACAGCATACGCAGGGACGATTTTTTGGTGCGTCGGACCCCCGAAACCCCGATGGTGCCGCAATCGGCATAGAGAGCAAACATGATTAAAAGTATGACAGGATTTGGCAATGCGAAAGCGGAACAGCTCTTCGGTTCAGTGACGGTTGAACTCAAAACCGTGAACAGTCGGTATTTAGACGTACAGTTTAGGATGCCTGACGAATTGCGCTTGGCCGAGCACGCCATCCGCGAGCGCATCGCGAGCGTTCTTGCGCGTGGGAAAATTGAAGTGCGCGCAAGCTTTGCGCGCGCGGTGGGTGAGCAACAGACCAACCTGACACCCGCCTTGCTGCACCGCGTGGCAGAACAACTTGCGCTCGCGCGTCAATCACTCCCAGAGACTGCCTCACCCACACTCAATGAGTTACTTGACTGGTCTGCCACGCCAGAACAATCTGTCGAACCCGAACGTTGGGCAAAACTCTGCCTCGATGCGCTCGAACCTGCACTCACGCAACTAGTAGAGGGACGCCAGAGAGAAGGCCAACGATTGGCTGAGGTCATGCTCGCCACCGCTAAACAGGTACACGAGGTTCTACACACCGTTCAACAACATATGCCCGCGCTGCTGCTCGCACATCGCAACCGGCTGTCTACAAAACTCAAGGAAACGCTACAAGCGGCTTTCCCTGAAGGCTTCGCCCACATTACCGGCGCCGAACTCACTGAACGCATTGCCAGCGAGTCGAGCCTCTTTGCGATTCGTATTGATGTCGCGGAAGAGCTTGCTCGACTACGCTCTCACCTGACGGAGCTAGAATTCCTTTTGGGAAAGCACGACAACACCTCTTCCAAAAAAACCAACGCTTCGGGAAGTGCAGGAAAACGACTTGACTTCTTGTTTCAAGAAATGAACCGTGAAGCAAATACGCTTGGCTCTAAGGCGGGAAGTATGGAGATGACGCAAGCGGCTATCGATTTGAAATTACTGATCGAGCAAATGCGCGAACAGGCAATGAACATCGAATAGCCGCCCGAACGTGGCGTCTGGGACTCAAGCCGCTAGCCACGTCCCACGAAGGGCATGGTAGTGGCCATAATCGTGACGAACTGCACGTTTGTCTCGAGTGGATAACTAACAATCTGAGACACCATTTGCGCAACATGATTGACATCCATGCGAGGCTCGACACGCGTTGATCCATCAGGCTGTGGCACACCTTTGGTCATACGTTCGGTCATCGGCGTCGCCGCGTTACCAATATCGATTTGTGTACACGCGATGTTGTAGTGACGGGTGTCAAGCGAGATAGACTTCGTCAAACCGGTCACTGCGTGTTTGGTTGAGGTGTAGCCAATCGAAAACGGTCGTGGTGCATGGGCAGAAATCGAACCATTGTTGATGATACGACCACCCTGAGGCTTTTGATCTTTCATGATTCTGATGGCCGCCTGGGCGCACAGAAACATACCGGTCAAGTTAATGTTGACGATATCTTTCCAGATGTCGACCGGCAAATCTTCGATGGGAACAGGTGGACCACCGCGTCCAGCGTTGTTAAACAATACATCTAGGCGACCAAAGCGCTTGGTGACTTCGGCAAACAGTGCCTTCACCGACGCTTCATCGCTCACATCGGTCACGACTGGATGTAGGCGTGCACTGTGTGCGCCACCCAGACTGCGCGTTTCCTCAAGGGCATCGGCGCGACGTCCAGCAAGCAAGACCTCATAACCTGCAGCAGCTAATGCGTGTGACACAGCGCGACCAATTCCGGAGCCTGCTCCAGTAACCACAGCAACCTTCAAGTCAGACATTATTTTCCCTTTCTGTGTAAATAATTAAGGCGTACGTTTTCTTAAGATGACACCGGCTACGCAATACTATGCCTTGGCTGCACCTAATTCTATTTGTGCATCCGGTTGCGCGCTCCATTCGCTCCAAGAGCCCCCATAAAGCGCGGCACCACTCAACCCCGCAAGCTCCATCGCCAGCAAAAGATGGCAAGCCGACACACCCGAGCCGCAACTTGCGACAACCTCTGAGGGCGTCCGATCACCGATCAAGCGTGCAAACTCGGCACGAAGCACCTCGGGAGACTTGAGTTTCCAGTCTGCGTCTAAATTATCCTTCGATGGACGACTCAAGGATCCCGGTATGTGGCCTGCTTTCGCATCCAGTGTTTCGTTCAATCCTTGGAAGCGATCGCCTGGGCGTCCATCAATAATCAGCCGATCGCGACGCCCCAATCCGGCACGCATATCGGCGAGATCAACGGCTTTGGTGAGTGCGCTGCCTTGTTTAAAACTTCCACGCAAACGCGCTGCGGGCTTTGTGGGGGTAAGTTCAAAGCCAGCCTTGGTCCATGCATCAATCGTGCCATCTAGCACGACAACCTTTGCATGGCCCACCCAGCGAGCCAACCACCACAGCCGTGCAGCATACGAACCACCGGGCGCATCGTAGGCCACAATCAGCGTATTGGCATTGACACCAAGCGCAGCCAGTTGCTCAGCAAAGACACGCTGCTCGGGCAAGGGATGACGACCATTCGAGCCGTTTTTCTCACCGCTAAGCATACGACCCAGGTCCACAAACACCGCGCCTGGAATGTGCGAGGCCTCATAGGCCCGACGTCCTAGGTCGGCATCCACTAGGTCATAGCGGCAATCACAAACGAGCACAGATCCGGGGTCGCTCGCCAGCAACTTCTGCAAGGCTTCCGGAGTGATGAGATGCTGACTACTCATGTGGGGGTCCATCCTTTGTCGAGATCAAAAATAACGTCGGTAACGAGAGAGAGCCGATTCTAGCGACTCTGCTATGCTTTTGCTTTGTTCTATTTTGCCATTGTCACCCATGTCCTCGGTCGTCGGAAACGTTTTTATGGTCGTGGCGCCTAGCGGCGCTGGAAAATCCAGCTTGGTGAACGCCCTGCTAGAGCAGGACGACGCACTTTGGCTGTCTGTCTCTTGCACCACCCGCCCACCCCGCTCGGGTGAAGAAGACGGTAAAGATTATCGCTTTGTCACGCACGCTGACTTTGACGCACTGCGTCAAAACGATCGCTTACTGGAATGGGCGCACGTACACGGAAACTACTACGGTACACCGCGAGACCATATCGACGCGGCGCTCGCACGAGGACAGGACGTATTGCTTGAGATCGACTGGCAAGGCGCCCGACAAGTTAAAAAGCTGTACCCCGACTCAAAGGGAATTTTTATTTTGCCCCCTTCGATCGAGACGCTTCGTCAGCGCCTAACGTCTAGAGGTCAAGATACTCTTGAGGTAATCGAGCGGCGCATACAGGCCGCGGCCGAAGAGATTTCTCACGCGCCGGAGTTTGAATATGTTATTATTAATCAAGACTTTAGCTTAGCGTTGACGCAACTGTCGGAAATCATCCGCACCAATCGATTGCGTTACGTTTCGCAACAAGCACGGCACAGCGCGTTGTTCGAACAGCTGCGTTTGCCGACAAGCAAGTAAGCTCGAAGTCAAACTCGCATTACCTTTACTTCACACAGGAATTCCATGGCCCGCATCACAGTTGACGATTGCCTCGATCACATCCCAAATCGCTTCAAGCTTACGCTGGCTGCAACCTATCGCGCACGCGAACTGGCTCAAGGTCATGCTGCCCGCCTTGAGACCAAAGATAAGCCCTGCGTGACCGCTTTGCGCGAGATATCGGCTGGCTTGACCGGCGTCGAAATGCTGCGCAAGGTTCCTACCTAATAAAACAAGGCAAGCATGGCCTTTCCCGGCTTACGATATGCGTCAACCGGGTTACTGGCCGCCCTGCGGGTGGGTTCACGCCTGACCCGTCGTAATCAGCCCCCCGCTGCACTTGGTACCGTCTCTGGTGCCGCGACCCCAATCAGTACCGCTGCAGAGCCTGCGATTGCCTCGATGGCTTCGCTGCAGCGCTTGCTCGACGGTTACCTCGATCCGAAAGACATCTCACTCGTTCGCGACGCTTACCGCTTCTCTGATCAGGCACACTTAGGTCAGTTTCGTTCTAGCGGATCGCCTTATATCAGCCATCCAATTTCTGTTGCAGAAATCTGTGCCGGCTGGAAACTTGACGTGAACGCTATCCGCGCTGCGCTTCTGCACGATGTCATGGAAGACCAGGATATCTCAAAGCAAGAGCTACTTGAGAAATTTGGTGATGAGGTCGCAGAACTCGTTGACGGCTTATCCAAGCTTGATCGTCTTGAGTTTGCCAGCAAAGCACAGCAACAGGCCGAAAGCTTTCGCAAGATGCTGCTCGCCATGGCGCGCGACATCCGCGTCATCCTGATTAAGCTGGCTGACCGTTTGCACAACATGCGCACGCTTGATGCGGTACTGCCTGAAAAGCGCAGACGGATCGCGCGAGAAACACTAGAGATCTATGCGCCGATTGCACATCGCTTAGGTCTGAACGCCTTATATCGTGAACTACAAGATCTTTGCTTCATGGCTATTTTCCCGAATCGCTATCGAGTGATTGAGAAAGCGGTCCTGGCTGCCCGTGGAAACCGCAGAGAAGTACTGACCAAAATCGATGAGCACGTTAGAGCCGAGTTACCTGCAGCGGGCCTCGAGAGTGAAGTGACTGGCCGAGAGAAAACCTTGTACGGCATCTATCACAAAATGGTCGAGCAAAAAAAATCGCTCTCCAGTGTTTTAGATATTTACGGCTTTCGAGTCATCGTCCGCACGTTACCAGAATGCTATCTCGCGATGGGCATCTTGCATCAACTGTACCGACCTGTGCCGGGTAAGTTCAAAGACTATATTGCGATTCCCAAAGCAAACGGCTATCAATCCCTGCACACGACCTTAGTGGGCCCCTATGGCACGCCCATCGAGTTTCAATTCCGTACGCAGGATATGCATCAAGTGGCTGAAGAAGGCGTGGCCGCCCATTGGCTTTACAAGTCGGACTCGTCAAGTTTGCAAGATATTCAGAATAGAACGAGTCAGTCACTCCAGTCGCTGCTGGACATTCAAAGTCAAACTGGGGATTCGACCGAATTTTTAGAACATGTCAAAGTCGATCTTTTCCCTGATGCCGTCTATGTCTTCACGCCAAAGGGAAAGATTGTTTCCCTTCCTCGGGGCGCAACGCCAGTAGACTACGCCTACTCCATACATACCGACGTCGGTAATCACGCGATTGGTTGCCTGGTAAATGGCGAAGAGGTTCCGTTGCGTACCGAGCTTTCGAGCGGTGATACCGTCAGCATCAACACTGCACCTGAGGCACGACCAAGCGCCCAATGGCTGAACTATGCACGTACCGGGCGCGCCCGCTCAGAGATTCGGCATTACTTACGTACCGTGCAATATGACGAATCCGTTGCTTTCGGCGAGAGAATGCTTGCGCAAGCCTTGCGTGATCTACAGCTTGAACTGCCCGACACAAAAGATCCGATATGGGAAAAGCTTGCACGCTCAAGCGGCGCTCAGTCTCGCGACGAAATCTTGGCTGATATCGGCTTAGGTAAACGGCTGGCAGCAGTCGTCGCCCGACGCTTTGCGCCAGACCACCCTCTTATTGCAACGACGGCTGCAGCAGAGGATGAGATCGCTGCTGCCCATACCACTCCCATCCTCATACACGGGCACGAAGGGCAAGGGGTGCAGCTCGCGCCATGCTGTGGACCATTGCCCGGCGATGAGATTATTGCGGGCATCCGCGTTGGACATGGCTTGGTCGTACACACGGCAGAATGTCCCGTCGCGCTGCGCGCACGCACGAAAGAGCCCGACCGCTGGATTGATATTGCCTGGGACTCCGACACGGCCAAACATTTTTCGGCACGTATCGAAATCATTGCACTCAATGAACGCGGCGTGCTCGGTCGTATCGCAGCAGAAGTCGCTCAGGCTGACTCCAACATCATTCACGTCACCATGCACGACGACGCAGCTTCTACTGTTGTTCTGAATCTCACGGTTCAAGTCGATAGTCGACGACACCTTGCACAAGTGTTTCGCTCGATTCGGCATGTGCCGCAAGTCAGAAAAATTATCCGAGCCAAAGGCTAAGCGCTTGGTATTGTTCACTACAGAAGGACACTTATGTCACACCACAGCAGTATTCAACAGACAAAAGACGCAATGGGCGAGTTGTTTATCTGGACCGATGTTGATCCTGCCCACGAACAGGATTTCAATCGCTGGTATGACACGGAACATATGCAAGAGCGTGCGGCGATCCCCGGGTTTAAATGGTCGCGGCGCTACCACTCTAAGACCTGCCCTCGGCCCTATTTGGCGCTCTATCGCACGGATAGCCTAAACGTCTTTACGTCAGAGAGCTATCGGCAAGCCTTCACCAAACAAACCGAATGGTCCGTGCGAAATTTTTCTCAGATGCGCAATACCCAGCGACGGGTTGCTGCCGTTACGCTTGCCTATGGAGCAGGAACGGGAGCAGGAATTACCTTAGTTTGTCTGAGTTCGCTAGACATCGCTAAGCAAGCGCTCTCGTTATGCCAAACGCTGGGGCAAGCAGCTGAGGGCATTTTGAGTGCAAAGATACTCGTCCCTGACCCCGAACTTTCGACCCCTTTACCCTCAGAGAATCCGGCCCAACGCGTCTTAGAGCCGTACCTGGTCATCGATGCCACAACGTTGAGCGCAGCAACCAAGGCTGCCACAACGATTGCCAAGCAACTTGGGCTTCCTGAGCAAGCCTGCCACAGCTTTGACCTATTATGGGATCTACAGGCTAGCGACCTTTAAACCTTCAAGGTTGCTTGATAACAATGCGCAGTGCCTTGCCCGCTGTCGCATTGAATTCGCTCACACACTGCCCAGTGCAACGCGTCGCCCATTTTTCCTGAGTTGTTTGGATCGCAAGGCGCCGCACTGTCGCGAGATCCGCGGGTGAAGGCTGAACCACCACCATCTGACCTCTTGGTGCTTGGGCGCAAGTCCGTGCGCCAGCGCTGCACGCTAATGCTTGCGCGTACTGTTGGTCTGCGTAGGTCCAGAGACTTTGCAGCAGCAGATCAATATTCGACAGCAGAAAACTCTGTACCGGCGCAGCGAGCTGGTCCCACACCTTTTGATTCACGGCATGTACCTCGTAGTTCCAACCCAAGGGCAGTGCAAAAATGTGGGTTGCTGCCGAGTACCACTGTGCATCAAACCCCGAATACGCACCGGCGACCGCACAACTGATCGTGTTCTTCTTGAAGGCCGACAGGACCTCACCAAACGCAATCGTCACACTTTTTCCACCCAACGCCTCGATTAATTCCGCTTGCGTGCGCGTGATCGTGCGTACCACTTTGCCCTTTAAATCAGACAACGAAGTAATCGGTGTCTGACAGAACAGCACTTGAGGTCCATAGGGGGAAATACCCAGGATCTTGATCTGCTGTTGTGTGGACATGCCCTGGGATAACGCTGGAGTGAGTGACTCAACCACTTGCCGAGCCGTCGCAATATTCGGTACAAGCCCTGCGATATCCACCGCCTCAAAGAGCGGGGTCTCTGCGGCGGCGTAGGAAAGCGGCACCACTCCAAACTCGATAATGCCTTGACGGATGAGCTTGATGAGTTCTGGGCCCTTTAACCCTAGTTCGTCATAGCCCTTAATGCTGCCCACGACACGCCCCTCGGAACGCTCAGGCAAAGACTTGACCCAGAATGGTTTTTCAACCTCTTGGTAGGACGCTCGCGTGCTGCGACCCCCTACGACTTTTAGCTCAGTCGAAGGCAACAACTGCGCAAAGGTAGTGCCGGCCGACGCCAAGGCACATACCAGCACAAAAAAATGAGAAAAAAGGTGTTGTTTAAAGGTCATGAGTGACTATTTTATCAACGCCCAGATGTTATACAAGGACTATCTTATAAATGCGTTCCACTGATCAAGTGTCTATGCAACACCCAACAATGCCCGTGACCAAGCCATTTCTTGGGGTTGCCTGCTTAATGTTATCCATGTTGGCACTCACTGGACTCGATGCCACGGGTAAATGGGTGATGGCAACGGGGGTACCGCTCCTGTTCTTTTGCTGGATCCGATACATCGTCCATTTCTTTTTGGTACTGACTATCGCGAGTCCCAGCCTTGGACTGAGCGTCTTTAAAACCCAGCAGCCAAAGCTACAGCTGGTGCGCGCCGTAGCGATGCTATTGGCGACATTGACGTTCTTTACAACCCTAAGTCACCTCCATCAAGCCGAAGCCACAGCGCTGATCTTTATCTCGCCCTTGCTTATGCTTTTGGTCGCGCCCTGGTTGCTTCGCGAACGGAGTTATCCCTCGCGCTGGATCGCAGCCACCTTTGGACTTGTCGGTATTATCATCGTTGCGCGACCAGGTGCCGGCTTGCCATGGATTGGCGTCCTATTTGGTCTTGTCACCGCTTGCCTCTTTACTGCGCAACATTTGGTGTCACGCATGCTCGCCCAAGACAATGCCTTGACCACGTCTTTGCTAAGCGGCGCCTTCGGTGCAGTGATACTAACCTTGGCAATGCCTTTCGTTCTGCCCCAAGCCTGGGTGATGATCTCCTCACTATCTTGGGCGATGTGGGGGCTCATTTTGCTAGGCGGCGTGTGCGGCGGCATGGGCCAACTCTTGCAAATTCAGTCCTATCGCTTCGCACCCGCCTCGATGCTCGCGCCGTTTATTTACTTGCAGATAACCTTCGCCGCCACCTTTGGCTGGCTCATTTGGTCTCACATGCCAGATAGCGTCACTTGGATTGGAATCGGAATCATCTGCGCCAGCGGTGTCATCAACAGCGTCGTGGAGTGGCGCAGAAGTCAGCGCCCTTCACTCTCCGCTTGACCAACCATTTAACTGACGAGACGACCGCCTTGCATGACGAGTTGTCGCTCGCAGCGAGACGCCAACTTTGGATCGTGCGTCACCAACACTAGAGTGGTTTGCTGTATCCGCTGAAACTCAAACATTAAATCAATGATTTTGCCGCCGGTGACCTCGTCCAAACTACCCGTTGGTTCGTCGGCAAAGAGAACAGGCGGTTGCTGCACAAAAGCTCTAGCCAACGATACGCGTTGTTGCTCTCCCCCCGACAAGGTCGACGGAAAATGGTGGAGACGCTCGCCCAACCCAACCTGTTGCAGCAAGGCAGTCGCAGGCCCCTGTGCATCCCGACCTGCCAACTCTAGCGGCAGCATGACGTTCTCAAGTGCGTTCAGATTAGGAAGCAAATGAAATGACTGAAACACAAACCCAATACTGACCGCACGCAACGCCGCACGACCATCCTCATCGAGCGCAAAGAGCGATTGCCCCAGCAAATTAACCTGTCCGGATGTGGGGGTATCTAGACCAGCCAGCAATCCCAGCAGGGTAGACTTACCCGAACCTGAAGCGCCTGTGATCGCCAACGACTCGCCGGCACGCAAGGAAAACGTGATGTCATCTAAAATCGTCAACATCCCAGCCG